>PKSW01000385.1 GCA_002869465.1 Marinilabiliales bacterium | reverse complement strand
CTTTCAGAAATGACAAATAAAGGCGAACCATGTTCCTTGATCAGGTCCTTCACAGCTACATTTTCAATATGCGTCATCGGTAAATATTCCGTCCGGGTGCCAAATTTATTGGGCATGTTGCTCTCCAGTTTTTTGATCAGCGGACGTTCATATCTTTGTTTTTCCATCACTTTTTAATTTCAATATTTTTATAATTCTCCGGTCGTGGATATCTTTTCAAAATCTTTCAGATCGACGATCATATCCCACGAATAACGAATGAACATTTTACCATGTTCGAAAGTTGTATAAGGCGCCACCTCTTCACCAAGTGCCAACAAGGTAAGTGCTTCTGGAATATTTTGTCCGACCCCAACTGCCAGGTATACCCATGCAGGAATACGGGGGTTGATTTCCATCAGGTAATATTCATTTTTGCTGTTCTTCATGAGTTCCAACTCAAAACCACCTCTCCATTTCGTTTCTTTTACAAAGCGTTTTGTCATGTCCAACAATTTTTCATCGGTGATGGCAATACCGCCCCAGGCTTTTCCTTTATCGGTAATATATTGCTTCCGCATGGGCACAGCGGCGATGGTATTTCCTTTTCCATCTCCCAGGCCGATGACATTGTATTCTGTTCCTTTTATAAACTCCTGGATAATGATCGGCAATCCCCATTTGGAAGCTATTTTATGGAAGGCTGACGTAAGCTGTTCCAAATTATAGGCAATGGTTGCATCGTAATATCTCCCTTTAACTACAACAGGGTATTCAAAATTTTTGAGGGTTCCGGCAATTTTATCTGCTGAAAAAATAGCTTCGCTTTCAGGAACATGAATGTTGTATTTTTTGCCAAAGTCCGGCAGGTTTGTTTTTTGTCTTTCTTCGAACTGTTCGGCTGTGGGTAAGCATGTGTGGATTCCCATCTTCTTCAATTCCGCAGCCAGCCTGATGAACGAGAATAGTTCAGCATCGAAATTGGGAATGATCACATCCAGAGATTCCTGTGCATGAATGTATTTTATCCGCTCAAACAGTGTATCAATACCCACTGAAGGATAAGGAATTTGATATGATTTATCCACCAGGTCATGCATATAAATACCAGGTTCCAATGACTCATAAGACAAGCCAATGATTCTCGCATCGAATGCTTTTGCTTCTTTCAGCCCCCGAATGACTGGAACGCCTGGGCCGGGACTGTCAATAGCATTTAAACCAGTTACGCCAATGGTAATTTTTCGCTTACTCATCGTGCATTAGTATTGAATGGTGCTTCAGCATTGCAACGAAATCGTTCAGGTCTTTTTCAAAAGACGTTTCGTCCACATTATATCGTTCAAGGATGAACTCTATTGCTTCCTGAATGGATTTATTATCCTTCAATAATTGAATGACCTCGGCACCAATCGGATTTACGGTAAAAGATTCACCGGTTGCCGGGTTAAATACAAATCCCGATTCGCTGATGGCTATATCACTTTTAATATGCATGGTTATTGTTTAAGTATTAGTATTCATACGTAAATCAGCGCAAAATGTTGTATCAATTAAACGCTATTAAGGAATTTTAAGAAGTGGTTTTCATCCGCTTGTGATCATTCTGAATAAAAGTCGATCATTTTTTGAATGGCTCGCTGGCATACCGGGCAATATGTAGTATCTCTGAAAGTATGCATCATGCAGTCGCGCATAGGACGGTAAATGCCTTTAGATGTGTATCCACCGCCTTCAAAAACACCTAATACATCATAGTTTTCTGGAATATCAGGCGTAGGAACAGGTGTTTTCTTTTTCAACATATCTTTCCATTTGCTTTCAAAATCAACCAGCGTGGTCAGGTTGGGCTCCCAGGGTTCAACAGCAATATTGTAGAATTCTTCATAAGAGGTGGAAGAATCATAGTATTCATCACCTAATCCGGCAAAGCCATGACCAAATTCGTGGGATAGAATTTGTGCTGATCTAACATTGCTGTTGACGCTCACATTGTAATAATTAAAAATGGCACCACCCCCGTACTTGTTACTGTTCACAAGTATGTATATCTGGTCGTAAGGTGCATTGGCCGCCAGGTCACGGACGCTTTTGTTATCATAAGTCATCAGGTAACGTTCACTGTCAAACGTATAATAGCTTGAATTCATCAGCGTATTTCGCCATATGGTATCAGCAGGAATATCGACTCCTGATTCTCTTGATGGTGCCAATATGCCACGTATGTTGAATTTATCCTTATTCACACCATAAGGTGCAAAAGCAAATAAATCGCTGGCAAATTTCTGGCAATCTTCAATAAACAGGCCCATTTCATCCTGTGCATAACCTTCAGGAAGGATAACAATATCCACTTTTTTGTCTGATTCACCTGAAATAAGCACATCAAAAGCTGGGTAGGCAAGGCGGTTTTCTTGTTTTATAAAGTAATTATCGGGGTCAACGGTATATTCAAATTTCTTTTCAAAAATACCATCCCAATTCCGACTGTATAATTCAACCCTTACTTTTTGTTTTGGATAAGGAAAAACAACAGCTTCCGAAAGTGTTCTCCAGGTTTCTTCCGCTTCACG
>PKSW01000221.1 GCA_002869465.1 Marinilabiliales bacterium | reverse complement strand
TCTGCAATTTTTTCAGCTTTCCAGTTATGTTTTGCTTCAAAAAATTCCTCCAGGTATCCCGATTGGATAGGCCCATCAATAAACCTGAAAATACCGCCACCGGCATTATTAATAATAACGATCTTCAAGTTGGGTTTTAAATAGTGGTTCATCAGGCCGTTCGAATCATACAGAAATCCCAGGTCGCCGGTGATGAGGACATGAAGATCTGTATTTGCATAGGCATTTCCTGCGGCTGTTGACACCTGCCCGTCGATGCCACTTACACCTCGGTTCGAGAAATAGTTGAATTTCTGATCACTACCAAATAGTTGCGAATATCGCACAGGGGTACTATTACCCAGGTGTAAATTCGTGTTGTCCGGCAAATTTGATAATAGGAAATCAAAAACTTTTAGGTCGGAATATGGAATATTCTGCAGGTATGCATCCTTCCATTGATTCAGCGTATTTTTTCTTTTCAACCACTTATTCAAATAATCCGGTTGCTTTTCCGACATCACTCTCATCAATTCTTCAAACACCTGCTTTGGATTGAGGGGCAACACTTTTTTCAGCCTGAAATATGTATCCATTGGAATACCTGAAGGTGATATGTGCCAATGTTCTTCAGGCGGATTATCTCGAAGATACTTTTTGACCATTTTTGAAACCACTTGTCCCCCGAATGTCATCAACAGATCTGGCTTAAAGCTTTTCGCCTCATCAGGATGGATAGTTGAGATAATATTATCAATACAATCCATGAAATTATCATCGTTGATATTGGAGGTAGTTTCGCTCAACACGACCACATTTTTAGCAGCAATGGCTGACAGCAATGTATTTAAATCCTCATCTTTTTGCTGCTGGCCAGCTATAATAAGGACATTATCAAATTTATTGCAAACATTTGCAAATTCACTGATCAATGGTTTAGCATTTACTGCTTCTTTTTCAATATCACTAATTTCTGCTGGCAATATTTCATTGGTAACACCGTACAATGGTTCACGGAAAGGTATGTTGATATGTACCGGACCGGGTTCAGGATATTTTGTCAGGTTGATGGCTTTGTTGATAATTTGAACTGTTTCCAGGTAAGTATCTTCATCTTCTATTTCAACCGGCAATTCAAAACTGGATTTTATGTAGTTTTTATAAACCTCCTTTTGCCTGATGATCTGTCCGTAACCCCTTTCAATAAGTTCCGGAGGCCTGTCAGCAGTAAGCACCAACATAGGAATCTTCTGATAATAAGCTTCCGCGATGGCGGGTGCATAATTTAAGGCTGCACTACCGGATGTACAAGCTACGGCTACAGTTTTTCCTGACTGCTGGGCCATCCCCAACGCAAAAAATCCGGCACTACGCTCATCCACAATACTTAAAGCATTCACGCCGGGTTTGCCGGCAAAAGCGATCACAATGGGTGCATTCCGCGAACCCGGAGAAATAATAATATCTGAAAGTCCTTTTTTAACAAATAAATCAGCTAGCAGGCTTACATTTTTCTTATCAGAAGTCATTGGGCAAATGTCAGAAATTTTCAGTAACTGATAACAAGGTTTTTGATTTATGTACCGTTTCTTCCCACTCCGATTCAGCTACCGAAGAAGTGGTAAATCCGCCCCCAACAAAAATGTGCATTTTTGAACTGTCAAACTCCGCACATCTCAGGTTCACGAACAGATCAGAATGTCCATTCATTTGCCAAGGGCCCAGAAATCCTGCATAAAATTTCCGGTCATGATCCTCTATTTGCAGAATGTATTCAAACGCTTCATTTTTAGGTAAGCCGCAAATTGCTGGCGTAGGATGTAAACTACGGATCAGCTTACCGGCTTTACCTTTAAGATCTTTTTTCGAAATGGTGAATTTTGACGACAAATGAGCCACATTTCCAGCCATGACTGTGTCAGGCCCGTCAATTTTATAATTTATAATGCCCAGTTTATCCAACTCGTAACTGATGAAATCAGTTACAATGGCCTGTTCACGTCTTTCTTTTAAAGTCCATTCGATATAATCTGCCGGTTTTGTTCCTGCCAGTGAAACTGTTTCTGCAACACTGTTATTTATTCTGAGAAAAGTTTCAGGCGTTGCTCCCATCCATGAACCGATGGAAGGCAGATGAAATATATAATTAAAGGAATGTTCGTATTGTTCATTCAGCATGGCGAATGCGTCGCCTGGTTCAAAGTTGACTTTTAGTTCCTTTTCAACAATCCTCGACAAAACTAATTTTTGCAGCTTATTTTTTTTCAAGTCCATTAAAACGGTATTGGCTTTTTCAAGGTAGGTTTCCTTTGACCAAATATTTTTATTCTGCATATTTTTTGTTACTTGATCAGCCATTGACAGAAGTTTTTCCACTTCCCTAAATGGTGTAAAAGAAGTGAAAATGATATCTGGTTTTAAGATGTATGCTTTTTTGGTTTGGACACTTTCAAAGGGTGCCATTATAAACCCTGATAATGATTCGATATCATCCAAATCAATTGATTTTATTGACGAAGATTTTTGCACCAAAATGGTTACTTCCTGCTTCCATGGTAGCCGGTAAGCCACAAACGG
>PKSW01000270.1 GCA_002869465.1 Marinilabiliales bacterium | reverse complement strand
TTTATCAAGCGGGATTGTCATTTCATTACCTGATGCATTTCTCACCTCTTTGATGATTCTTCCGGAAAGATCAAAAATTTGAACTGTGATGTTTTTATAAGATGAAGCTTGTAATGGCTTAATTCTGACCGTATTTTTATTTGCGTAAATTAAATAATCATTCTGATAATCAGCATCGTTAATTCCGTTTGGTCCTTCCCAAATTTTCAGCTCAAATCTATCGGAAGGGTCATCAGTGCTTGCTTCAAAATAATATATTGGATTTTCCAGGGATAGTATCTGCTCTGATTCTTCAATTTTATCTATAATAAACACTTCGATTTCTCCAATGATTGGCCCATGTTCTATCTCAGCCAATGCGATAGAATGTGCACCATTCACGCCTGCTATAAAATCCAATTGCAATGTTCTGGTGTTATAACCTAAAGGAGGCAAGGCCTCAATGCTTATTTCCCTGGCATTATTTCTTATAAACAACTGCGGTGCATTACTATTACCGTATAACTTTTCCGTATCCCATCCTATATCTTCACCCTCAGTGCATCCATCACAAAAAGTTACCCAAACTTCATCGGTTTTATTTTGATTTTGAACTTTCAAAGCAATATAAGCTTCATTTTCCCTTTCAGACGTTTTGTAAAAATTCTGATTCGAGTGTACCCTGTCGTCAGCTGATAAAGTTAAGGTTGCATTATTTGAAATGGTTCTCACGAAAAAAGCCTGGGAAACAGGGATAATTCCATTTGCGAGGTTTCCCATTCCTTGGGCATTACGAAACAAATAATTATACGAACCATTCCAAAGCCAGACACTTCCGCTTATATTTTCACCCTGCCAGTTACCTAAATCCCAACTCATACTGCTTGTAAAAGGATTGCTGATTAAATTATAACCGGGATAAGGACTTTCTTCAGAGTAACTTAGAGCACTTGATGGGATTGTCAGATCATTCATATTTATAGTACCACTAAAAGTAGCTGTTACATTTTGTTTGTTTTCTGAATCACTTACAAATACTGAATACCCAATCCCGAGATCCAAAGGAGTATTTAAATCTGTTATAGAAACCCAGTCTCCGGAAATCTCACTATAACTATACATGTAAACAGCAGGATTATTATTAAAATACAAATCGTTAACTATTGCTCCATTAGTTGAAGCTCCTATAAAATGGTTTTCACCATCTGACAGATATCTTTGGATGCTTCCTGAAATATTTTCTGAATTAAAAATCAATGACCCGGTTCCTGATGCATCCGAAAGAATTACTAGTGAACTTTCATCTGCATTATTTAATTCTCCTAATACTGTTAAAAATCCCTTTAATTGAAGCAAAGAACCTTGTTCAATCGTAAGGTTATTGCAATCAATTGAAGATTCACTATTTATAACAGGGAAATAACTACCTTCTGGAGAAGCCGGAATGGTAATGTCAGAATATGTACCCGGAATCTCATTTATATCCCAGTTCAAAGGATCATTCCATTCTTCAGAAACGATTCCCATCCATACAACATCTCCCCTTTCTGGAGAAAAGTATGTGCCATTTATTGCTTGCGTATAAGCTGCATTCCAAAAAGGAACTATAAGAGAAAAGCAAATAAAAAAAATTGAGTGTCGTATCATTACTTTTGTAATTAAATTCGACACTCAATATACAAGTTTTTATCGAATTATTATTTTCTTTAAAATTGCTTCTTTATTATCCGAAGTTATAATTCTAAGAAAATAAATCCCCTTTGATAAATCAGTATTCACATTTACAGAGGCAGCATGACTCTTTTCATCAAAAACAGTTTCACCCTTTTGATTAACTATCCAAATCCTTTCAATGACTGAATTGCAAGACACTGTAAACTCGCCTTGATTTGGATTTGGATAAATATGAGTCGCATTCTCTGATAAATTGGTATTTATTCCTACGCACTGATCAATATAAATAGAATCCTGTGCTGAATTTACACATCCATTCTCATCCTCATAGGTATATGTGATCACATTATATCCAACAGTTGCTTCTTCGGGCGTGAAAATGCCATCTTCGCTAACATTTGGCCCTGTATAAACACCTCCTTCGGGCATGGCTGTTAATTGTACAGGTGGTTCCTCCTCTATACATAAAACTTCAGGCCATTCACCCAGAGTGATTTCCGGTAATACACGAACGATTATTTCAATTTCACCCTCTATCGTTTCTTCACCGTCATTTAATTCAACGATATAAACTGTTGTTTCTTCAGGGGTAATAATTGGATTTTGTTCATCTGAAACAAATCCTGCCGGTTCTGAAGTCCAATTAAATGTATATGATTCTGTACCTCCCGAAGCTTCTGCAAAAAGCTGTGTTGATTCTCCAATGCATACTTGCTCAGATACTGCTGAAACAGTAAGTGATAAAACATCCCTGACGTCAATAAAATCCTCTTTAGTCAGTGTTTCTGTTCCACCAGGACCTGTTACTGTTAATGTAATGGAATAATCATCAGCATCCACAAACGTATGCTCAGGATTTCGTTCTTCTGATGTATGTCCATCGCCAAAATCCCAATGCCAAGTTTCAAT
>PKSW01000348.1 GCA_002869465.1 Marinilabiliales bacterium | reverse complement strand
GAGTAATGAAAGTGCACATGGATTGATTATCAACAAAATATGTCAATAACTCGAATTCAGGAAATTTGCATCCCTCAGTTTTTTATTTACATTTGTCGGCATTGAAATTTTTAATAACTAAAAACAATCATTATGTTTAAAGGACATCCAAAAGGATTGATTGCGGCGGCACTTGCGAATATGGGTGAACGCTTTGGGTTTTACACCATGATGGCAATCTTAGTATTGTTTCTTCAGGCTAAATTTGGTTTATCCGGGGAGAATGCCGGTTACATCTATGCCACTTTTTATGCATTGATTTATATTCTTTCTTTAGTTGGTGGAATTATTGCTGATAAAACCAAAAACTTTAAAGGCACGATCCTTATGGGTTTGGTGTTAATGGCAGTAGGTTATTTAGTCATGTCTATTCCAACGCCAACACCCGTACCTAATCAAACATTATTTTTAACTTATTCGCTAGTGGGTTTGTTTGTCATTGCTTTTGGAAATGGCCTTTTTAAAGGGAACTTGCAGGCATTGGTTGGTCAGATGTATGACCGAGGTAATTATAGTGATGAAAAACGGGGTTCCGGGTTCCAGATCTTTTATATGTTCATCAATGTGGGCGCTGTGGTGGCTCCATTCATTGCCCCCGGAATAAGAACATGGTGGCTGAGACAAAATGATTTTCTTTACAATGCTGAGTTACCTTCTCTTTGTCACGCGCACCTTAATGGTACGATTTCACCTGAATCAGTTAATAAGTTTCAAGCATGGGCAAATGAAGCCACTATTAGTGGCACTCCGGTGACAGATATGACAGCTTTCGCAAATAATTATCTGAACATTTTTACTGAAGGTTTCCATTACGCCTTTGGTGTTGCTATCCTCGCTATGGCCATTTCATTCATTATATATATAGCCAATAAAAAACGATTCCCTGATCCTGCGCATGCTGCTATAAAGACAGATGACAAAGGTAATGCCCACAAAATAAAAGAAATGGACATCAAACAAGTGAGGCAGCGCATATTTGCATTATTAGCTGTTTATGGCGTTGTGATCTTCTTTTGGTTTTCCTTCCATCAAAATGGATTGACACTCACATTTTTTGCCCGCGATTATACCCTGTTGGAGTTTGCTGGCTGGAATTTATCAGTTGAATCATTCCAGGCCATGAACCCGTTCTTTGTAGTTTTCTTAACGCCTATTATTGTTGGTCTTTTCGGCTGGCTAAAGAACAGAGGTATCGAACCTTCCACACCTAAAAAGATCGCTATTGGTATGTTCATTGCCGCATCAGCGTACTTATTAATGTCATTAAGTTCAGTAGGACTTCCTCTTTATTCTACTATCAATCCCGATTTGGGAGGTACACCACTGGATGATGTTCAAAAAATTACGCCTCTCTTATTATTAGGTACCTATTTTATCCTGACGGTGGCTGAGTTATTCATCAGTCCGCTTGGAATTGCCTTTGTTTCAAAGGTAGCACCTCCACAATACCAGGGCATTATGCAAGGTGGATGGCTGGGTGCTACAGCACTTGGTAACCAGCTATTATTTATTGGTGCTATTTTATATACGCATATTCCATTATGGATTACATGGGGTGTTTTTGTAGTTGTTTGTCTCCTTTCAATGACCATGATGCTAATTATGTTAAAATGGCTTGAAAGAGTATCCGCATAAGCATTAGTCATAAAAATAAAATACGTAGTATAAGGGGTTGATTCTATTTCAATCCCTTTTTTATTATCGCTAATTTTACCGTCATTATGGAATATCCCTGGAGACACGACAGACGCTACAATGCCTATGCGCCATTCTTTAAAAAACTTTTCGGAGAAAGGGTCCAAAAAATAAGTGTGGATGCAGGGTTTACCTGCCCCAACAGGGATGGCAGTAAAGGCCGTGGAGGCTGTACCTATTGTAATAACAATGCATTCAATCCATCCTATTGCGACCCCAATAAGTCGATAGCCCAGCAGGTAGAAGAAGGGGTAGGATTTCACAAAGTGAGGTATCGCAGGGCAAAAAATTACCTGGTTTATTTTCAACCTTATTCGAATACTTATGCGCCCCTCGACCACCTGAAGAATTTATACGAAACGGCACTTTCCTATCCTGAAGTAGCCGGATTGGTAATTGGCACCAGGCCAGATTGTGTTGACAGGGAAAAATTGAAATACCTGGGTGAATTATCGAAAAACCATTATATCACTATTGAATATGGACTTGAGAGCGTTTACGATGAAACGCTTAAACGGATCAACCGGCAGCACACACATGAGGAATCAGTGGAAGCCATCGTACTTTCAAAAGAATACGGTTTGAATACGGGCGCACATTTTATTTTTGGATTGCCAGGCGAAAGCCGCCCGATGATGCTTGAATCCGTGAAAGAAATATCATTGTTACCATTAAATTCGGTTAAGTTCCACCAGTTGCAGATTGTGGAAGGCACGGCGATGGCGAAAGATTACACCAACAAACCGGCTGATTATGATCTGTTCTCCTATGAGGATTATATAGATTTCATCATCCGTTTTACCGAAAGGCTGAACCCCGCTTTCATTAT
>PKSW01000181.1 GCA_002869465.1 Marinilabiliales bacterium | reverse complement strand
TGGAGGCAACAACAATAATCTGCTCGAAGCATATAATAGTGATGATGTGATCGTTGAATTGAAATACGAGAGAAAATATGATAATATTGCACCTCGCGTGTACAATAAACTTCCATTCAGACTTACAAAAAGCTCCAAATATGTGAACGGGATCGAATTCCTGAATCCGGCTTTAGCGTAAGTTATAACTTGTTTTTACAATTTCTCTTCCTGATTAAAATTGATTTTTATCAAGAAAATACTTGATTTCCCCTTCTCAAAGTATTATATTTGTATTCGAACTCCTTAAAAACCAAACTACTATGAAAAATTTATTATCTCTTTTATGCTGTCTTTTAATAGGCGGAATCTTTATTTTTTCTTGTGATAAAATTGACGAATTAACCGAAGTCGATTTTAAAGCTACCTATGATGCAGATTTGGAAGTAGAATCTTATTCCAGAGATGCTAATGGCGATTTTTATGCATTTGCCACAATTAATCCTTCTTCAAATCAAGACTTTCACAAGAACAAGGATAAAATCAAAGAAATTAATATTCTTTCTGTTTCAGGTGAAGTTCTATCTCTGAATAAAGATTTTAAACTTAACGCAAATTTAAGTATATATTCAGATAATTACACAGCTGATTGGTCAGAAAGCGAATTTCATATGTATGTTGGTGCTGTATTGACACTTGGAAATGAAAATAAACAGTGGGATAATGTGAGGAACATTGCCAATGAAAAAGCCCCTTACCATGTGAGTATTAGCGGAAATACAAGTGAAGATGACTTAAGTTTTACCCTTAGAGTTACTATTAAGTATAAGATTAAAGCCAAGAATTAACGTTTCTTTAAGTTATTTTATTGATTGGTTTCAGAGATTCAGGTAGAAGGTCATTTATTCATGATAATAAACCCGCTTTACTCTTCTTGAAATCCTGCTAAGTATTTCGTAAGGAATCGTATGTGCCGCCTCCGAGAGTTTTTCAAGTGGATGATTTGCATTAAATATGATCACATCGTCACCCTCTTGAGCATCAATGCCTGTAAGGTCAATAACACACATATCCATGCATATGTCGCCGATCACAGGCGCTAACTGGTCATTCACAAGCAGGTTGACATTTCTGTTCCCTAATGATCTAAGCAGCCCGTCGGCATAGCCGATGGAAACAATGCCAACCCTGATGTCTTCATCGGCAATAAAGCTTCTGTTATAACTCACCGAGTTTCCTTTTTTAACCGTTCTGATTTGCGAAATGACAGAACGAAGACTTGCTACATTTTCCAGTTTATGTGTATCCTGCAGGATGGTATTGATGCCATATAATCCAATTCCCAGCCTTACCATATTAAAATGGGCTTGCGGAAACCGGATAATGCCTGCCGAATTCAGGATATGCCTGAAAATTTCGTGGTCAAATTCAGAAATAACCCGGTCACTCATTCTGGTAAAACTGTTGATCTGCTGGTTCGTAAAGTTATCCAGATCGGGTTTATCACTGCCAGCAAGATGACTAAAAATGGATTGTACGTAAATTAACGGATTCTTTTTCAGCCTATCTACTAATTCATCTATCTCTGCTTCATTAAAACCGAGCCGGTGCATGCCAGTATCCAGTTTTAGATGAATTTTAACTGGTTTATTCTGTGGGATGGCACTACGTTTAATTGCCTTTTCAAGAAGCCTCAAAGCTCTGAAGCTAAATATTTCAGGTTCAAGCTGATGCCTGATCATGGTTTCGAAAGCATATTCTTCAGGACTCATTACCATGATGGGCATCGATATGCCAGCTTTTCGAAGATCTACACCTTCATCGGCATAGGCTACAGCGAGATAATCCACTCTGTGGAACTGTAAAATATTAGCAATCTCAAATCCACCGCTACCATATGAAAAGGCCTTTACCATAGCCATGATCCGCGTGTTGGGGGATAATAAAGCTTTATAGGTATTCAGGTTGGCAACCAGTGCATCCAGGTTGATCTCCATCACCGTTTCGTGGAGTTTTTGCTGCAGGATACGGCTGATCTGTTCGAATTCGAAAATACGTGCTCCTTTGAGAAGAATCGACTGGTGGTTAAAATTGCCAAACGGATAAGCTTGCAAAAATGCTTCCGTATTTTTAAAAAAAGTATTTTTAATGTTGAATTTATCCGCCTGCCTGCTGATCGCCGGGCCAATGCCAATAATCTCGTCGATGTTTTTTTGCTCGAGCAATGCGCCTACTTCTGTGTAAAGATCCACTTCATTTCTTCCACTTTGCAGAATATCAGATAAAATGATCAGTTTATTCCGGTGTTGGTTTTGCTGGTTCAGAAAGTCCAGCGCAATACCCAGTGAATTAAAATCTGAATTATAAGCATCATTGATGATGGTGCAATTGTTAATCCCTTCTTTTAATTCCAAACGCATGGCAATAGGGGTAAGCGCCTTCATTCTTTCTGAAATATCTTCCTGGTTGACTCCCATGAACAACATGGTGGCCCAGCAGTGGATCGCATTTTCTATGGATGCATTGTCGGTAAAAGGGATGCTGATGCTAAGCTCTTTTTTATTAAAAACACCTCGGATTTGAGATATTTTTTCCTGTTTCTCAATGTGTAGGATTTCAAGGTCACTGTCTGCAGATTTTCCCCAGCAAAATGTGTTTATATTGTTCAGTATACCACTCTTTATGATCACTTCCTTCAGCTCCTTTTGGTCTGAATTGTAGATCAATGTATCCACTTTTGTAAATAACTTGAGTTTTTCGCCTATTTTTTGCTGGGTATTGATAAAATTCTCATCATGTGCCTGTCCGATATTGGTGAAAATGCCAATGGTTGGTTTGATGATCTTCTGGAGGTTCTGCATCTCTTCAGGTTCCGAAATGCCTGCTTCAAAAATTGCGAGTTCATGATCCTGGTTCAATTGCCACACGGATAATGGAACCCCCACTTGCGAATTGTAACTTTTCGGGCTTCTGATGACTTTTTTATCAGTGCCCAGAAGCTGGTACAACCATTCCTTAATGATGGTTTTTCCATTGCTTCCTGTTACTCCGATCACGGGGATGTCGAAATAACTCCTGTGTTTGGCAGTTAATTTCTGGAGGGCAATCAGCGTATTGTCCACTTCAAGAAATACTGCATCAGGCATGTCGGAAAGTTGGGCAGGAAGCTGGGAGACAACAAACGCCCGGACACCTTTTGTATAAAGATCATGGATGTATTTATGACCACTGCCCCGGCTGGTAATTAAAGCAAAAAATAAACAGTGATCCGGTGATATCAATCTACGGCTATCTACTAAAATATCTTTTATTTCGATATCAGATGCATTTTTAGATAAGATCCGGGCACCTATTATTTCAGCAATTTCTTTACTGCTATATTTATTATGGAGCATGATTGATATTGAGTTTTAATCTCGTTTTGATTAAACGAAAGACAATGATATATTATTCTGTAAGTGGCTGCACCGGATTGTCTCTTTGATTTTTATCATTCATTTCTTCCATTAAACCGGTAGGCAGCGGATTGGCATTCCTTTCGTTGTATTCCTGACGGTTTTTAAAAATATCAACCGCAAGGTAAAGGGCCTGTCGCATGGCATCGCAGATGGATATGTTTTTACCTGCTTTATCGTAAGCAGTGCCATGCGCAGGCGAGGTCCTGACAAATGGCAAACCCGCTGTAAAATTTACCCCGCCTTCAAAAGCGAGAATTTTAAAAGGTACCAGGCCCTGATCATGATACATAGCCAGTGTTGCATCAAATTTTTTGAAAGTTCCTGCACCAAAAAAACCATCGGCAGGGTAGGGTCCATAAACCAGGTAACCCTTTTCTTTCGCTCGTTGAATAGCAGGCACTACTACTTCATTATCTTCATTTCCAATCACGCCATCATCCCCGGCATGCGGGTTGATGCTAAGCAAGGCAATTTTTGGTTTCTGAATATTAAAATCAAATTGAAGTGAATGATGCAGAATATCCAGTTTTTTGAGTATCAAATCACTGCTAATGGTTGAAGCAACATTTTTTAATGGAAGATGGCCGGTTACTGTTCCGATACGGATATCGTTAAATACCATCAGCATGAGTGCTGACTCAGCCCCGAAAACAGATGTGAGATATTCGGTATGCCCTGAGAAATTAAATGCATCTGACTGTATATTCGCCTTGTTTAAAGGTGCAGTTACAAGCGCCTGAATATGTCCGTCCTGCAAGTCTTTTCTGGCATATTCAAGTGCTTTGTAAGCCAATTCTCCAGCCTCTTTAGTCGATTTACCATATTCAATCTTAATTTCATCATCGCTGATATTGACGATATTTACTTTCTTTTGATATGCCTGCTGTGCTGTGTTTACAATTTTGTAATTAAAATCGTTCGCGCCTAGGTTTTTGCGCTGGAATGATAGCGCTTTTGATAAACCATAAATTACCGGGGTAAAAAAATCATTGATACGATGATCATTCAATGCATTGATGATTATTTCATAACTAATGCCGTTCACATCACCATGTGTGATACCTAATTTGATCTTTTCACCGGTATCTTTTTCGTCATGCTTTATCATATCATTGAGTTTGATATGCAAAAGTAAGTTTTTAATGGGAATATTTAAGACCTTTGTAGCTGAATTGGTTTTCAGTAAAACAGCTAAATGTCAGTTTCAAATTTTGTTGATTATGTAAGAATATTTTGCCGTTCAGGCAATGGCGGACCAGGATCAGCGCATTTACGTCGCGAAAAATATTTACCCAAAGGTGGCCCTGACGGTGGTGATGGAGGTAAAGGTGGCGATATAGTCATGGTAGGCAATGCACAGTTGTGGACGCTATTGCATTTGCGCTACACCCGGCATTTGCGGGCTGATAACGGTGCTTCAGGAAGTGGACAACGCAGCACAGGTGCAAGTGGCAAAGATATTCTGATCGAGGTGCCGCTGGGTACAATTGCCAAAGATCTGGAAACAGATGCTGAATTGGGGGAAATTACGGAAGACGGACAGAAATTAATATTGCTGAAAGGTGGACGTGGCGGATTGGGAAATGATCATTTTAAAACCTCCACCAACCAGGCGCCGAAGTACGCACAACCAGGCGAAGAAGGTATTGAAGCAAGTATTGTTTTCGAATTAAAGATATTGGCAGATGTGGGATTGGTAGGTTTTCCGAACGCCGGAAAATCGACGCTCTTATCTGTGGTTTCAGCAGCTAAGCCTGAAATTGCTGACTATCCGTTTACTACCTTACGCCCTAATTTGGGTATTGTTTCTTACCGTGATAATTATTCCTTTGTAATGGCTGATATCCCGGGTATTATTGAAGGGGCGCATGAAGGAAAGGGACTTGGCCTGAGATTTTTACGGCATATTGAAAGAAACTCCATATTGTTGTTTTTGGTACCGGCTGACAGTGATGAGATCAATAAAGAATACCACATACTTTTAAACGAACTGAAACAGTACAATCCGGAGTTGTTGGATAAGGAAAGAATTCTGGCCATCTCAAAGTCAGATATGCTGGACGAAGAACTCACAAAGGAGATCGAAAAGAACCTGCCCAAAGTACCTTATATTTTTATAAGTTCGTTAGCAAATATTGGTTTGGTTGAGTTGAAAGATATGATTTGGAGGGCGTTGAATGAAAAGCCTTTTTAGTCCAGTTCGATTATATTATTTTTAATTGCAAACTTCACCAGGTCAACCGTTGTCTTCATATTGATTTTTTTCATGATGTTGTTCTTGTGGGTTTCTACAGTCCTTACACTGATGAACAATTGTTCGGCAATTTCCCTGTTCGAGAAACCTTCCGCAAACAATTTAAACACTTCCATTTCTCTGTCGGATAAACTTTTCTGGCGGGTTTCCTTTTCGCTGACATCGATCTGGTCATCACTTAAATAACTACTTAATAAGATGTTCGTGATGGTTTTGGCGTAAAATTCATATCCGTTTCTGAGCGTATAAATAGCTTCCAGAATTTCAGAGCGGTTGGTATCGCGGCTCAGGTGCCCTTTGGCGCCCGCTTTGATCATTTTTAAAATAAACCGTTCATCTTTAAACATGGAAAGAACAAGCACTTTCACCTTTGGAAACCGCTGGCTCAGCAAACGGATGCTCTCAACATCATTTACCTCGGGTTGGTATAATACCAGCAATATAACATGGGTTTGGTTTTCTGAAAGTTTACCAATTAATTCCCTGTATGTGGTGTTGCATCCCTCAATCGAAATGTCATCAGCATCATGCAGCAGCGCTTTTAAAGCATCGCAGGCAACCGGGTGTTCGTCAAGGATGGCAACATTGATCATGTTGAAGAATTACTTGTTTTTGAACAAAAAGCGAAAATACAAAATGTTAATTCAACATTTCAAATTAACTTTGTAAAGTTCAAATCTCCTGTTTTATGCCTTCAGGCCATCCATTTCAATATCCCGATTCATTGGAATTGTTCAATCAGATAAACCATTTGTTGAATCAGAATAAAGCCCCAGAACTTAGCTTTAAACAGCTGATTAAGATTTATTCAAACCATCATGAATTTGTTTCTTGTTCGGGGCTGCAGCTAGTTTTTGATCAGCAGGAATTCAGTACTTCCGGTTTCAAAAAGACAGAAAAATGTTTTGAGCAATTATTTTCATCACAGGATGGAAAGAAGGGGACTATTGTATTAAGTTTACATGATCAAACGATTATTAATGCTGAAAAAAGTCAACTTGACCTGGAGAATTTCATCCACAACCTTGGTAACTTAATCGTAAGATATCTGAACAGAACCGGACTTGAAATTCAAACCGAATCAAATAGTAAAAGCAAATCAGACCAAAAAGTGAAAAGTACCATCAATAACCAGTTCTTACAAAAGTTTCTGAATAAATATACGGATAATCGAGATCTGTATCACGATCTGATGCCTTTTAAAGTGCGCGAAATCTTATTAATTTCAAGTCTTTATGATGCCTATGCAATAGAAAAAGAAGGACGCTTCTCAGAACATATGCTGGGACAATATGGGCAATTGAATTTAACTTCTATCCCACGAATCACGGCTGCTTCTTCTATTGAATTTGCCCTCGAAAACCTGAGTAACAAGCATTTTGACCTGATCATCTACATGGTGGGCGTTGATAAGAAAACCCCATTGCTTGTCAGTGAAGAAATAAAAAAGCATTATCCCTATATCCCCATTTATTTATTGCTGAATAACAGTACCGATTTGGGTTATTTTACCGAGGAAATCAAGAAAATTGATTACGTTGATAAAATTTTTACCTGGAACGGCGACACCAGCATTTTCTTTTCAATGATCAAACTGCTGGAGGATAAGATCAATGTGGAGAATGATACGAAGATTGGTAAAGTAAGGGTGATACTGGTGGTGGAAGACTCGCCCGATTATTACACTCGATACCTGTCGTTTTTGTATCATGTGGTGATGAACCAAACCAAGGAAATTATTGAAGAAGTAGGTACTGACGAGCTTTATAAAGTGCTCAGAATGCGGGCAAGGCCAAAAATATTACTGGCCACTAATTTCGAGGAAGCTACTGAAATACTCAAAGAGTACAAAAATTATATGCTCTGTCTGATTTCAGATGTCAAATTTGAAAGAAATGGTAAACTGGATGAAGATGCAGGTATTGAATTACTCAAATTCGCTCATAAAAAATTAAGGAACCTGCCCACCATACTGCAATCGGCTGACGATACATATGCAGATGTGGCAAAACAATACAATTCATTATTTATTCATAAACATTCAGAAACGCTGTACCAGGACATTCAAAGTTTTCTAACGAATTATCTGGGGTTTGGCGATTTCGTTTTTAAAGATGGCGATGGCAATGAGATTTCAAGGGCGGAGAATCTAAAAATGTTCGAGGATCAGTTGCGCACCATCCCCGAGGATTCTTTGCTGTTTCATGCCAGTCGAGATCACCTTTCCATGTGGCTTATGGCCAGGGGCGAAATACGCGCTGCCAGCATTTTAAATCCGAAAAAAGTATCTGATTTTAAAAATACTGATGAATTACGTAATGCCATTCTTCAAATGATCAAAGAAAACAGGAATGAGCAGGATTCCGGAAATATTTTGCCCTATACCACAAAGTCAGAAGTAACGGAAGATAACATATATACGCTGGCAGATGGTTCGATGGGAGGAAAAGGAAGAGGGTTGGCATTTATTAATGCGTTGATCAATAAATATGATTTCGACCAACATCTCACCGATATCAGGATCAGAACACCCAAAACTTTCATTATCGGAACCCGTGAATTCGAAGAATTTATCAACAATAATGACTTTTCATCACTTATTGTTGATGAAAAAAATTACGAACGGATTAGAGAGATTTTTATCAAAGGAAAACTGTCTGATCAACTTATATATAAACTGGATCACCTTCTGAAAAAATTAAAACGACCTCTGGCCATCCGGTCATCGGGCTTATTTGAAGATTCACTCATGCGTCCTTTTGCAGGTATCTTCGAAACCTATCTTTTGCCCAATAATCATCCGGATCATCAATTACGATTGAAAAAAGTTTGCGAAGCCATCAAACTAGTATATGCTTCTGTGTATTCAAGCACAGCCAAAGGTTATGTAAAAGCGATTGATTATAAGATTGAAGAAGAGAAGATGGCAGTGGTTATCCAGGAAGTGGTCGGCAATCAGTATGACGATTTATACTACCCGCACATCAGTGGTGTAGCGCAATCATTTAATTTCTATCCTTTTGCACACATGAAGCCGGAAGAAGGTTTCGCCATTGCATCGGTTGGGCTGGGTAAATACGTAGTGGAAGGCAACCGGGCTTACCGATTTTCGCCTAAGTATCCGGCTACCCGGATCAACTCCCTGAAAGATCAATTTAACAATTCCCAGGTATGGTTTTATGCCATTGATATGAAACGCAAAGACCTGGACTTGTTGGAAGGTGAATTGGCAGGTATATCTGAAGAAGATATGTCGGTTTCGGAGCGGCATGGCACCTTAACGCATTGTGCATCGGTTTATGATCCTGACAATAATACCATTTACCCAGGGCTTCGCAAGCGGGGGCCGCGTATTGTTGATTTTGCCAATATTCTGAAACACAATTATATAGAATTGGCAAAAGCCCTGCAACTGATCCTGGAACTCGGAAAAGATGCCATGGGTACCGCCATTGAAATTGAATATGCTGTTGATTTGAAAAGAGATAAAGATGGCAAAGCGTCTTTTTACCTGTTGCAGATCAAACCGCTAATCAGCAGCATGCAAAAGTGTGATGTGAATTTGAAGGAAATTGATAAGAAGGAGATCATTCTTTTCTCGGAAAAAGGCATGGGAAATGGCTGTGTGGATGATATCAGGGATGTGATTTATGTGGATCCCACCCATTTTGATAAAAGTAAAACCCTGGAAATGGCGCTTGAAATTGAAAAGATCAACGCAGGGATGCAGGAGGCCAATAAAAAATACATTTTGATGGGTCCTGGAAGGTGGGGCACACGTGATAGGTGGATAGGCATCCCCGTTAAATGGCACCAAATCTCAAACGCCAAGGTAATTGTGGAAACCAGCCTGGATGATTTTCCATTGGATGCTTCATCCGGTTCACACTTCTTTCATAATGTAACTACCATGGATGTGGGGTATTTTACGGTCCAGCCTGAGATCTCGCGAAGCTATATCCAATATGAACTGCTGGAGAAACAAAAAGTAATTCAGCAGGGAAATTTTTTTAAACACATCCAATTTGATGATCCGGTTCTGGTAAAAATGGATGGCAGAAAAAGAATATATGTGATTCATACAAATGACAATTCCAATCTTTAAGAAAATTAACTGACATCATTTTATGGAGTGATTTCTGTCGAAAATACATTGATAGCAATATCATTTCCAGTGCCTTCCAATTAGAATAAATATAAATTAAACCGCTAATTTCCTGATAATCTGAATATAGCGTAAATAGCTATAAGTTAATTGATTAGAGGCTTGTATATTTCCTAAATTTACCCTTCTTAAAGACAACGGAATTAATCGAACTTTAACAGATAAAAAAATATGAGCAAAATTTTAGAAAAGGAGATCTTTTCAAAAAATGTCGTAAAGCTCGTGCTTGATGCACCAGAAATTGCCCGGACGCGTAAACCCGGGCATTTTGTCATTATTAAAATAGGTAAAAAAGGTGAAAGAATACCCTTGACCATCGCTTCGGCAGATGCAAAAAAAGGAACCATTACACTCGTTGTGCAAAAAGTGGGGGTTACTTCAGGCAAACTATGCAACCTGGAAGTGGGTGATGAAGTAACGGATGTGGTGGGACCATTGGGTGAAGCCACCCATATTGAAAAAGTAGGTACCGTATTATGTGCAGGAGGTGGTGTAGGCGTAGCACCTTTGTTGCCCATTGTTGAAGGTTTTAAAAAAGCAGGCAACCGCGTGATCACTATCCTGGCAGCACGTTCTAAGGACCTGATCATCCTCGAAGAACAGATGCGGGAATTTTCCGATGAAGTGATCATCATGACCGATGATGGTTCGTATGGAAAAAAAGGGCTGGTAACAGCAGGGATGGAAGAAGTAATTCAACGCGAAAAAGTGAATTTATCAGTTGTCATCGGTCCTGCCATTATGATGAAATTTGCTGCACTGACAACTAAAAAATACAATATTAAAACATATGCCAGTCTGAACACCATCATGGTGGACGGAACGGGTATGTGTGGCGCATGTAGGGTGAGCGTTGGTGGTCGAACTAAATTTGTGTGTGTTGATGGGCCTGAGTTTGATGCCCACCAGGTGGATTTTGATGAGATGCTGGCCAGGTTGGGAGCCTATAAGGACCAGGAACTGGAAGCGTACGAAAGATATATGAAAACTGCTGAAACTGTATCATAATGGAAAACATACTGGAATATTTAAAAGAAGAAAGAAGCCAGGAATGGCGGGCTGAAATTCGTAAAAGTATGAAAGCGAAGGAACGAACCAGTCGCGAACGTGTGAAAATGCCCGAAGAAGACCCCAACGTCCGTAACAAAAGCAATATAGAGGTCAACTCAGGTTTACCCATCGAAAATGCAGTATTGGAAGCTCAGCGGTGCCTCGATTGCCCTGATCCGACCTGTATGACGGGTTGCCCCGTAGGTATCAATATTCCTAAGTTCATTAAAAAAATAGAAGTCAAAGACTTTCTGGGAGCCGCTTCGGTATTAAAAGAGACCAATGGTCTTCCGGCAGTTTGCGGCCGTGTTTGTCCGCAGGAAGTTCAGTGCGAATCGACCTGTTTTTATACCATTAAATTAAAAAAACCACCTGTTGCCATCGGTTACCTGGAGCGTTTTGCTGCTGACTATGAAAGGGAAAGCGGAAAAATGAATGTGCCACATGTAGCGGATTCAAATAAAATTAAAGTAGGCATTGTGGGTTCCGGACCGGCAGGGTTGGCAGCCGCGGGTGATCTTGCCAAATTTGGTTATGATGTTACAGTTTTTGAAGCACTGCACGAAATTGGCGGTGTGCTCAAATATGGTATCCCCGAATTCAGGTTACCCAATGTTATTGTGGATGTGGAAATCGACAACATGAAAAAAATGGGCGTCAAGTTCCGGACTAATTTTATTGTGGGAAAAACGGCCTCTTTCGATGACCTCAAAAAAGACGGATTCGAAGCCTTCTTTGTAGGTAGTGGCGCCGGATTGCCTCGTTTTATGAATATCCCAGGTGAAAATTATAATGGTATTTTCTCCTCCAATGAATACCTCACCCGTGTAAACCTTATGAATGCAGCTGATCCGGATTATGATACACCGGTCATCAGTGGTAAAAATGTAGCGGTCATCGGCGGTGGAAATACAGCTATGGACTCTGTTCGCACAGCTAAACGATTGGGTGCAGACAGAGCCATGATTATTTACCGTCGCTCGGAAAAAGAAATGCCGGCACGTGTCGAAGAAATCAAACATGCGAAAGAAGAGGATATCGAATTTATGAACCTTCATAATCCACTTGAGTATTATGCTGACGAAAACGGTCGTGTAAACAGGATGAAAATTCAGAAAATGGAATTAGGTGAACCTGACGCTTCGGGCAGACGCAGACCAGTTCCTATCCAAGGATCTGAATTTTATATTGATGTGGATACCGTGGTGGTTAGTGTAGGCGTTTCACCAAATCCGCTGATCCCGAAAGCATTGGCCGATTTAAAAGTGACTGATTGGGGCACCATCGTTGTGGATAAAGAAACCATGCAATCATCCATTCCCGAATTATTTGCCGGTGGCGATATTGTCAGGGGAGGAGCCACTGTTATCCTCGCTATGGGCGATGGACGGAAAGCGGCAGCAGGTATGCATAAATACATCCAGGAGAAAATTAAAGCAAATTAATAACCCATTTCATAATAATAATCAAATGCCAGATCTTACAACAAATTATCTCGGACTTACCTTACGAAATCCCATTGTGATTGCCAGTTCAGGGCTTACTAATTCAGTGGAAGATATTGTTGAACTTGATAAGAATGGAGCAGCAGCTGTTGTCTTAAAATCCATTTTCGAAGAGCAGATCATGCGTGAAGCTGATCACAGGCTCAAAAAAGCACAGGAAGATGGCCTGATCTATTCAGAATACTCAGAAACACTCGATTATATTGATGAACATATCAAAGAAAAAGAATTGGGTAATTACCTGGACTTGATCAGGAACACGAAAAAGAAAGTGATGATACCAGTCATTGCAAGCATCAACTGCATTTCTGCAATGGAATGGACCACTTTTGCCAGGCAGATTGAAGAAGCCGGTGCTGATGCGCTGGAGTTGAACATTTTCGTAATGCCATTCAATTTTGATCAAAATTCCATTGAAAGAGAACAGGTATATTATGATATAGTAAACAAGGTAAAAGATTTGGTCAGCATCCCGGTAGCTGTAAAAATCAGCCCGTATTTTGCCAATCTGGGCCGGGTCATTTTAAGGCTGGAAGAGCATGGTGCAGACGGCATTGTTATGTTCAACCGTTTTGCAAGTCCGGATATTGATATTGATGCTTTAAAAGTGACTTCGGCTGAAGTTTTTAGCCATCGCTATGAAATGGCCAATCCTTTGCGCTGGACCGCCATTATGGCGAAACAACTCAACATGGATATCGCCGCTTCAACAGGTATACACGAAGGGGAAGATGTAGTTAAAATTTTGCTGGCTGGGGCTACAGTGACCCAAATGGCTTCTGCGATTTATAAAAAAGGCCCGGAACATATTGTTGAGGTCCTCAAGTTTGTGAATGACTGGATGGAAGACCGGGGTTATAATTATATCGACCAGTTCAGGGGTAAACTGAGCCAGGGCAAGATGGAGCATCCCGAAGTATATGAACGCATGCAGTTTATGCGTTATTTCAGTGAGATAAAGTAATGGAGGAGACTCCTACGCTCCTTCGTCGCTCTGAGTTAAACGTAATTTTTTTCCCGTTTATTTCTGAGGCACTATTAGGTAGAATAGCGGGTTAGCGTGCCGTGAGAATCTCAATATTTGTTCATTACATGATATGGACTTCGGAGGAGACTCTTACGCTCACCCGTTGACAATCGGGTTCGCTCTGAGTTAAACGCTGTGGTTAAAAAGCCCGTTTAATTTTTCTTTCACTTTATTCTCATCAGGATCAATATCAAAAATCAAAGAAGGCTTTAAATAATGCAATTCATGTGATTGCTGAAACCGCTCCTCACCGCCACCGGTAATATTCAGCATGATGAGCGCATCTTTTTCAAGTTGGTTATCATTTACCTGCTGGATCAATGTGGCTGTGGCAATAGCTGCCGCCGGATGAATGTCATTGCCTTCCATTTCTTTAAAGAGCAGGGCTGCTTCTCGCGCTGCTGCATTATTGGCCAATAGCACATCCCCTCCGGCGTCTTTCATGGCATCATATAATCCACCTATCAACGAATAGGGTGGTTTCCGATTGGAAAGTACCTTGGCGTCAATTTCTTCGACATGCTGCCTGGCCAGTATGTCATCATAGGGGAGCATGGCCCTTGAATCAGCTTTCCACGCATTATAGATCGGGTGAAATGGTACATTTTGCGACACCATCAGTTTCATTTTATTTGAGCCAAAGCGTCCATCCTCAATCAGCCTTAAATTGGCTTCCCATGCGGCAATGGCACCTGTTCCGCTGCCGACTGCCTGGAAATAATAATCGGGTATTTTTCCAATTGTGGTTACAGCCGACAACACAGTGGTTCCCATCCCATCGCGGCGTGCCACATTTTTAGCGCCGCCTTCAGCGACAAATTGGTCCATGGTGCTGGCAATATTGGACAAATGAATGGCATCGAAATAATCACCACCACGTTGGCTGGCAATCAATTTCACGCAATCCTTAATGGGTTCATCAAACCAAAGCGCATTCAAATTATCCTCAGGTACAGAAAGTAGCAATGGAATGTTGTTATCAGAACAAACCCTGGCAAAGGCTCGGGCTGTATTACCTGCCGAAGCCACTACCAGTATTTTATCGGCTTTGCCGCTCATCCTGGCGCACACGGAATAAGCTTCTGTTTCCTTGAAGGAACAGGTTTTCATTTCGATGCCTTTTTCAGGCCAGTACCCGCTAAAAGTGATATATAAATTAGTCAGACCTAAATGATCGGCTAACCCCTGGCTTTTATAGGTTACAGGCGCAAATGATCCTTTCAGCATGCGCTGCACCGGGAGCCAGTCGGCAAAAGTGTAAATACCATAATCCTTACCTCTCAATTCCAGCTGCTTCTTTTCATACAGGGCCCTGATCAGCCCCGGTAGTTTTTCACCCGGCGCATCCAATAACCAGCCTGTATCATCGAAAATATGTTGGGTGGCAACTGATTGCAGTTGGTATAGGGTAGGGGAAAATTGAACGGACATGAGTTTTCAGGCTTTATAATAAAGCGCAAAAATAGAAAAATACATCTGACAAACGGCTTAGTGACTGCAGCAAGAATCAGGATTGTTGTCGAGAGAATCTTTTAGATAGCGATCTACTGCTATTTTGATATCCGTTTCCTCTGTGATGAAAACACTGATTTTTTTTGCAGCGAAATCGTCATACAGCCTGCGGCCCATACCCTTTGCAATCACAGTTGAACATCCTTCAAGGGCTTCAAAAATGCCTTTATGGCTGTGCTGGTGATTCCCATGATCGTGATCATGCAAACCCTGGGCATGGCCTGTAAAGTTATTGGGTTTGTAGGCTTCCAGAATTACTTTGTTATTTTCAATATCAAAGGTCATAAAACCTTTGGTTCTTCCAAAATGGCCGGCAATGGTTTGCTTGTCGTCTGTGGGGATAGCGATTCTCATGATACAAATTATTTAGCTGCAAAGTTAAAAAAGATGCCCGTGTAAAGCATATTAAAAGCATGCTATTACGCACATAAAAACAGGATATGGCTCACATTTTATTCGAGGAGCAACTTTCTTCTGATTTTCGACTTATCTGTTATAAGTTCTGCCACATACAAGCCCTTTGGCAGTGTTGAAACATCCAGTTGATGCGTGTTTCCATATACTTGTAATACTTTCTGCCCCATTTGGCTGTAGATGTTTATTTCGGTTATTTGTACACCATTGCTGCAAACAATAAATAGCTCATTTGTAGCGGGGTTGGGGTACATTGAAATGGCATTTTTTTCTTCCAAATCTCCAACAAATGAAGCACATTCATCTTCCACTTCCAACTGGCTGTTGCAGCCGGGGGCGTTGCCACCAATGCTGATGGTTCCATTTGGGTTTGCCAAATAATCGCATACACTTTGTACATCACAAGACGAGAGTGATGGATTTCCTCTTATGTAAAGTTCATCAATTGAGCCCGCAGAAATATTGTTTAAGCCATCCAGGTTGGTCAGGGCGGTCCGCCATATTGACAATTCACCATTGATAAAGCTGATATTCTCTAAACCATTTAAGTTAGTCAGGTTTGTATCACCAGTAATGATAAGGCTACCACCTATTGTGGTGACGCCTGTTAATCCAGA
>PKSW01000180.1 GCA_002869465.1 Marinilabiliales bacterium | reverse complement strand
TTGTAATCAATCCATACTTTCCAGTATTCGGTGTAAGTGCTGCTTGAGAATCCCGGGGTTAACGAAACAGATACGTTTGAACCTGCATCCATCGAAACTACCTGACCGGTAAAGTCAGTGTAACCGGCAGCTCCCGATGAATTTGAATAACTACCAAAATGAACATTGCTTATCCACTCGTAAGATGAATTAGTTCCTTGCGAAGCGCAGTAAGTAATAGGTGTATCTTCAACTGTGATGTAGCCTGTAACCGTTTTTGTATCGTTTCCTTCAGAATTGGTTACGGTTAAAGTTACGTCGTAGGTTCCGGCCGTATTATAGTAAACGGTTGGATTTTGTGCTGTGCTCGTCGAAGGAGTTCCTCCTGGAAATGACCAACTCCATGAAGTAGGATTGCCAGTAGATTGATCCTGGAAATTGACGGCTCCCCCAGTTCCCACATATGTTGCATCTGCAGAAAAATCAGCAACAGGTGCCACAGGTACTGGCTCTGAATAGTAAAAGGAAGCAACTTGTGTTTTCCAATTCCAGCCTCCTGATGAATACTCTGTAGTATACCAGAATGTAGCATCGTCAGAAGGATCAACTGACATCATGGAGTAATCACCCCAGCGATTAACTCCTGTTTGAGATGCGGAACCTTCAAGTATGCTTGTTTCAGCAATATCGAAAACGCCGAGTCCATTAGGTGCGCCAGCAGTTTGTCCGGCAACACGTATGGATGGATATGTTGATGAACCGGAAACAGAATAACCAAGACCAATGTCGCCATTACCATTCATAGCGATGCTTCCCATCCACCTGTGATTGCCATCAGCAGGGGCGTAGGTGCCTTGCTGATAGATACTCCAGCCGCTACCCGTATTTCTAAGCTCATACCAGCGAACACCGGCACGACTGCTTCCCACATTAACTGTATGGTTGGTAACCATGGATTGGTGCGTACCGAAATTCCGGTATTGTAACCTGAACATTAACCGGCTTGCCAGCGCATCAAGTGTTTGACTTGTTCCGGGTTGGTTAATGGAGATACAACTATATGAGAAAGAAGCTGTTGTTAATGTGCTTACGAGGGTAGTACTTGAATTGCTGGTATTGTTCCAGTCAACATCAACTTCCCAAATCCTTAATGAACTTGTTCCAAGATTTATGAAATAGTTTGGAGCGCCTGACGGAGGCAAGGTAGCACCATCAACATCTGCGGGAAGCAGACTTCCATAGCTGGTACCGAGGTTGAAAAAAATCATTTGTGCATTTGGGTCACCACTGATCATGGCATCCCGGTCAAATACGCAGATTCCACCACCAGCAAAGCTAAGTGATGGAGGTGCAAACTGGTTAATTGCCATATAGAAACCATCCGGCCATATACCGAATTTAGGATAGTCGGGCATGTTACTAAACTCGTATGCGTAACGATTCCATGCACCGGTGGGGTCACTGGTTTGTGAAACGGCTATTAATTCGTAGAAAGGGCCGCTTGGATAATTCGGAAGAGAGAACTGAGACACCATCCATCTGTCAGTGTATTCGTCATACAAAACGATTGGGTCGCCGTCATTTGTGCTACTCCACGGACCGGTAAAGCCGTTCCAAATAGTAATGATATCAGCCGGGCCATACAAAGAGGAGCCATTTTTATCCCAGATTTGGAATGATGAGTTTACCATTTGGAGATAATGATTATCTCCCACATCACCTTGTGTGTCAGGAGGTGCAACCCCGCTCAAATTAGATACACCCGGAAAGTTTTCCCCGACTGTTGCTGTCTCTCTGGAAGATGCAATCTCATCTTGTAATACAGGGTCCTCCCCAATCATTACCGATGGTCTTTTGAACTCTTCGAGGAAACCATCCATATTTTTAACTACTTTATCTTTCCAGGTACGGTCACGATAACCTGGCACAACTGGCTCAACATCCATTAGTTTTTTTGAAACATCAAAATGAATGGGCGTTTTTACCTTTTCAGGTTGAATGCTTTGCTCCTGGGCATTGATTGTGCCGAATGGCATTATAATCAGTACCATCAAAGCAATTAATAAAACATAATTTTTTTTCATAATGTGTTGGATTAGTTATAAATTGAATTTACATATTGAAACCGAAAAGGTTGAAATAATCGTTTTTGTAAAAAAATAGATCAGACATCATAATAGACCATCTTTAAAAACATTTTATAGATGAATTAATTCTGCTTGTTGTACTTTTTCTATGGAATCAGAAAATTTACCACCGTAAATTGAAAAGATAATAAAGTTGTTTTTTGGTTAATACTAATTATCTCCTGCTCAAATATAAAAAAATATTTAATTGATGAAAGTCAAAATGAATTTATTTAAAAAAAGGTCTGTTGTTAAAAAGCAGTCTATATATCGCGGAAGTCTTTTTTGCGGTTCAGTTTCAAGTCCTGCAGCACGGATGATTTTACGTTAATAGAGAAATTCCAGCTTTTACGTGGGCCGATGGGGACCCAGTTAAATCGCATTTCCCAGCAATGTAAATCGCGGTATATATTTATTGAGGTATATGATATTTCATTTGAAGTGAAGTCCCATCCTGTTCTGAAAGTCAATTTCCATTTAGGGGTCAGATTAATTTGTCCGCTCAATGCAAGTGTTTGCACTATCTGGTGTTCAGGCAATCTCATGAAGTCTTCATAGAGTATCCGATTTGTATAATTGAAATTGTACGAAAGATTTAGTGACCATGGAATATCCCAATCTATGTAATTATCAGGGTTTTGATAGATTTCGTCTAATTCGTCTTCTGTTGCTTCTTTAGGTTTTTCTTTCTTCTTAAAATCTTTATCCCCCAATTTCATGCTCAAACTTAAATTCCATGATGAGTTATCTTTTCTCAGGAGTTTATTATTTGTATTCCAATAGTATTGATTTATTTTTCGACCATTTGAATCTACGGCATAAGGATCCCAAACCGAGCCATACTGGAGGGTTATGTTTTTCCATAGTTTGGTTCGGCCACTCAATCGGATGGGTGACATATTTAATGAATCGGCTGCAATATTATAATTACCTGAAATTGTAAAAGCTTCAATAAGCACTACTCTTTTCATACCGGTAATGGTATCCTTTTTTGAACGGACTTTCATTTCCAGATTGTTGCTCAGGTTTAGCCCGATACTACCTGATTCGTAAGCTGGTGGACTACCATATAGCGATCCTTTAAATTTTGAATACGTATATTCAGCACTATCAGGACCAATGTAATTGCCATAATAACCCCATTTCTCATCTCCAAAATCAGGAACATATGAAAAACTGAGACTGGGTGTAAATACATGACGTATAGCACGAACCGGACCTTTTTTCATCTTTACCATACCGTATACTTTGGTAGATAGGCTTGAGGAAATACTAAAATCGAATGCATTTTCAAAACCACCGATGGTATCCGTCTTCACACCAGGCAGTATGGTGTCATTATTTTCAAAAATAGTGTCGTATATATAATATTGATCAATGCTTTTACTATACATCCTATCAGTAACATTGATAGTGTTTGACCATGTAAAATGCTTTAACACTTTCATAGGTAAACTAATATATAGTTTATTGATCGCACCATTCTGCATTTTACTGCTGATGGTTTGTTCTTCAAAGAAAACAGAATCGATGGCGGTCATTGTATTTTTGGCATCGAATGAATAGCGGATACTGAGGTCCTCATAAAATCTTTTTTTACCGCCCGCTTTTCGCAACGGATAAAACTGATTAACTGTAAAAGTTACTTGCGGCAGGTTTACAGTTACCTGGTGTGTTTTGGTATTTTGACGATGCGTTCCACTGATGGTGAGGTAATACTTACCTGCCCAATTGGTTTGATAGCTAACACTTGACTGAAATTCATTGGATAAATAATCTTCAACATTAGTAACGTTGTAGGTCACATAATTACTGGTAATGATATTAACATCGGCACCAAAGGTGCTTCTTGGCCGGGCTTTTGGATCTTGTTTATGCGACCATTGAATTCTGAAATCGGTACTTTTTGAATAGTCCGGTGAGTCTTTGGTGCTCACTACATTTACACCATATCCCAAATTAAATGAACCATTATATTTATAACGCTTCGCATACCTGTACCTTGGTTTTACCGACCAACTACCGCCTGTATAAATATCACCTGTAACCTGAAAGTCCATATAATCATTGATAGCCCAGTAATAGCCACCGTTTTCCAGGAAAAAACCGCGATTGGCCGATTCTCCGTAGGTAGGCATTATAATTCCCGATTTCCGGCCCTGTTTATTCGGAAAATAACCAAATGGCAAAACCAGCGGAGTGGGCACTCCTTCAATATCCATATATACCGGTCCTGAAATAATCTTTTCATTGGGAATGACCCTGGCTTTCTTAAAGTTAAACGAAAAGTGTGGGTCTTCTTCAAGGGTACAGGTGGTAAATTGTCCATGAAGGACATTTATCGTATTGTCTTCCATCTTTTTTACCTTCTCTCCATGCAAAAAACCCATGTCGTCTTCAGTAAGTACATTTTGGATAATGCCCTCCTTGGTTCGGAAGTTATAAGTCATGGTTTTCGCTTTGAAAGTTTCGCCTGATTCGGAAAATTCAGGATAACCAGTCATCTTTCCTGTCGAGTCGGGTAATCCGGTTGCATAAAGTGAGTTGGTATTAAAATCGACTTCAATATAAGAGGCTTTCAGCGTTATTTCCTGGTACGTAACAACTGCATCTCCGTAGAGATACACTTTTTTATTGACAAGGTCTTGTATAATAGAATCTACTGCCGTGCGCTCAATTTTAGCCTCGATAATGGTCCGGTTTTTAGCTTTGGGGTTTAAGCTATCCGGTAGCATCGAACTTGCAGCCAGGGTATCATTCAGTAAATTCTTTTCAGGGACGATCGAATCGACCAGCATAAAAGTGTCACTGGAAATACCTGTAACAATGGTGTCGTTTGAAATGAGGGTGTCAGGCAATGTTTTTACAGGTATATACAATGAATCGGCCTTCAGGTCGTTCATGCATATGGAGATTATAAATAATAACCATAGCGGTGTTAATAATTTGCTGAAAGAACAACCCATCCTCAAAATGCTATGATTTACTTTTGTTTCTATTGAAATGGTTAATACAGTTGCAAATATAATTCCAAAAATGAGAATCAACTAAGATGGAACGATTGTTACAAATTGCTATTGTGTTGCTGGCTATTTTCTGTTGTAATTCAACGGCTTGGGCACAGAAAAGTGGAAAGATAACTACTGTTGTTATTGATGCTGGACATGGGGGTAAAGACCCTGGTGCAATTGGAAAACACGCAAAAGAGAAAGACATAGTGTTAAAGATAGCACTAAAGACGGGTCAATATATTGAAGAATACTTAAAAGATGTTAAAGTTATTTACACCCGAAAAACGGATCGGTTTGTGGAATTGTACAAGAGGGCCGAAATTGCCAATAAGAATAATGCTGATCTTTTCATTTCCATTCATTGTAACGCCATCAATTCAGCCGGTACCTATGGCTCCGAATCATACATCATGGGATTGCATAAGGAAAATGCAAACCTCAATGTAGCCATGATGGAAAATGCGGCCATTTTGCTGGAGGAAAACGAAGATGATTATTATGAGGGATTTGATGTAAATGCCCCAGAATCATACATAGCGCTGGCATTGAAGAAGGATAATTTTATGGATCAGAGTTTAATTATCGCCGATCATATTCAGCAACAGTTTAAAAACCGGGTAGGAAGAAAAGACCGCGGAGTGAAACAGGCCGGTTTCCTGGTATTATGGCGTACATCTATGCCTGGGGTTTTGATCGAACTGGGTTTTTTAAGCAATCCTACCGAAGAGCGTTTTCTCAATTCAGAGGAGGGTCAGGTTTATATGGCATCAGCCATATACAGGGCATTTAAGGAATACAAACTTGCCTATGAAAAGGAAAATGCCGTGGAGGAAGCTCCAAAAACCGTATCGCAAACAAATGTGGATTACCGGGTTCAATTTTTAACAAGCCCCTCCGACCTGTCTTCAAATGATCAAAAATTAACAGATATCAGTGAGGTGTCATCCTATTACCACAATGGTTTGTATAAATACACATCGGGTCATTTTGGTTCCAATAGTGAGGCGGAAAAACATTTGAATACGATCAGGAAAAAAGGTTATAAAGATGCATTTATAGTGGCATTCCAAAATAATAGCCGGATAACAATCAACGAAGCAAAAAAACTGGAAGCACATCATTAATATAATGAAAACAACCTGATTTCGTTTTGAATATAGTAGATTTATTACTTTTGTTATATAGATTTTCTAAAACATTGCGTTTTATCATAAAAACTGAAACAGGTGAATCGATATAAACAAATTGTAATTGGCGCTTCTTTCATCCTGGCGATTGCCTTATTTATCTGGGGATATAATTTCCTAAAGGGGAATGATATCTTCAATAAGCAAACGATTTATTATGCCAGGTATCATGAGGTTAGTGGGTTGGAAATTTCAAACCCGGTGGTCATTAATGGAATGCGGATTGGACAAGTCAGCCGTATGAAGTTTGATCCTAATATGTCTGGAGATATTATTGTAGAGCTTTGGGTTTATAGTAATTTCCCGATACCGGAAAATAGCATAGCAAGGATCTTCAGTTCCGACATAATGGGTTCAAAAGCAGTCGACATCAAACTTGGTAATTCCTCCAATTTAGCTAAAGATTCGGATACACTGGCAACCAGTATTGAGGCTAGTTTAATGGAAGAAGTAAATGCACAGGTGCAGCCGATTAAGGCAAAAGCTGAAAATTTACTGGCTTCGATTGACACCCTTGTTACCGCTTTTCAAACTATTTTTAATGAATCTGCAAGGAAGAACCTGAGTGAAAGTTTCGATAACCTCAATCAGTCGTTTAGTAATATTCAAAGCGCTACTTCCAATCTTGATACTTTAATGTTAACAGAAGGGGATCGTGTCGCATCCATCCTTAAAAATATAGATTCACTTACGAGAACATTAAGTAATAACCGAGAAAAATTTGCATCTATAATTGGAAATTTTGAATTGATCAGTGATTCGCTGGCTAAGGCTGATATTCCAGGCACTTTTAATAGAGCAAATAATACCCTTGATGAGTTAGATTTAATACTTGCCAAAATTAATGCCGGCGAAGGAACTATCGGTATGCTGATGCACAATGATACATTGTACATGGAATTGAATAAATCTGCCGAAGAACTAAATTTACTGTTGAAAGATATTCGTGAAAACCCAAAAAGATATGTGAAATTCTCCCTTTTCTAAGGTTATTTTATCCGTTATTCTTTATTAAAAATATCCATCACCTTGCGAGGACGGGAAGTTTCACGCCAGGTAAATCCCTTCAATTCTTTATCAGATGCTGGTAATTCACCCTCAGGATACATAACTTCTTTAGCCTGGGTTTTATAATTAATGGTATTTAACTTATTATTTTTTAACCGGATTGTCATCGTGCTGGATTCAGCCAGATTAACACCAATTAAGTAGCCGTCTTCCTCACGAACAAAATACACGGTTTGAGCGTTTCCATCCACATTTACTGTCACCAGCTCGTTGTTTTTAAAATAGCCGATCATGTTTTTACCCTTTATCTGGTTATACGTATCCAATGTATCATGTGAAATGATAAAAGAACTGTTGTACATGATCAAACTATCAGCCTGGTTATTATGTATAACAATAGCAATGGAGTCGGCGGTTAGCTGATTTTCCCCGCTCCAAAGAGCAGGTAATTCATAAAGTCTGATGGTAGAGTCTTTCATTGTGTATACCAGCGAATCACATATTCCCTGCATATCATCACGGAAAAATTTAACATCATAATACGATAATAGTCGTTTCGCGTTTTTTTCTTTATCAAAATATACCCACATGGTATCCGAATGAATATAAAGCGAATCATACCTGTCGTAAGTGATGGCTACAGCACTGTCTGTAATATACGAAACCCCTTTATTATCCCACATTTCGCCGTACTTCCCTTTAATAAGTACATCATGCACCGTGTCGGAGATTTCCACATGCCCGTATGCCTGCCCGTAATAAGTCAGATTGTTATATATCAGGCTGTCTGCTGTAATGGTCTGTTCCGAATTATTTATGGAAGGACGCTTAAGAAGTTTCGAAAGATCGTTACGGGTATCATACCATCCATCTTCGGTGTAAATAATACTTTCTTCACCTCTGATCACGGTTGGGCCACGAAAATAAGCTACCTCAGTATTTGTATTATAAATAAGCGTATCAGAGTAAGTTTCCGAATCAGGATTGGTCAACACCACATCTTCCCTGAAATAGAATATTTTTGTTGATGTGGTATAGTATCCTTTCTTACTGGTCAGGGTATTATCTTTATTTACGATTTTACCACCCACATCATAATAAGCGACTTTTGTATTTCGGTTATAAACCATATGTTCGGTGGTCAGCACGGTGTTTTTATCAACAAGCCTCACACTGTCAAAAAGTTCGGCAATTCTGCTGTCGCCTTCATAATACAGGCGCTCACCATAAATATCAAGTGTATCATTCACAACAATATGAACATTTCCAAAGGCTTCAAAGTTGTTCATTTTCCGGTTCAGGTGGGCACTGTCGCAAAAAAAACGCGTACCTTCCTGCCTGAAGATTACCCCGCCTATGAGCCGTTCTTTATTTTTTCCCAGGCTCGCATCATAACGTTGCACATCAGTTCTTTCCACGTTGATGGTTGATTTCTTCTGGGCAAATAAAAATGTCGGCAAAGAAATAAGCGTGAATAAAAATAGTAAGAATGAATAATTTTTCATGCGATTATATTCGTCACAAAAGTAAGCAACTAAATGTAAAATCGTATCACAACCGGTGATTATTAAACAGGAACAGGCAACAGAATTGTATGAATTCATAATATTCTATTTAGAATAATTATGACATATTGATCATCCCATTTTCGCTACTTTTGGCTATTCTTTTTTACAAGATGAATTGAACTTGAGATATGACATTTAATCCGAAGAAAAATTACGAACAGTCACTGAAAAAAGCAGGATATGTCCCGCGTATAAAGGCAGCCCAGCATACATACGATACCATAGGTTTTATGTCAGGACTGGAAGTGCACCAGCAATTGGATACAAAAGAGAAATTATTCTGCCATTGTCCGGCTGGTAATTACAATACCAGTGATGATTACGATGCAGAATTGATCCGTCATATGCGACCTACCTTAAGTGAATTAGGGGAATATGACGGTACCGCCCTGATGGAATTCAAGACGCGTAAAGAGATTATTTACCGGATAAAAAATACAACAGCCTGTACCTACGAAGTGGACGATACGCCTCCTTTTCCCATGAACCGCGAAGCACTTGGCATTGCATTGGAAATTTCTTTGCTGTCGAAATTGAATATTGTCGGAGAGGTTCATATCACCCGTAAGCAATACCTCGACGGGAGTATCCCGACAGGCTTCCAGCGAACAGCTATATTGGGGGTTGAAGGTGAATTGCAGCTACCTCATAAGAAGATCAGGCTGATTCAACTAAGTATCGAAGAAGACTCTTGTCGTGAAATCTCAGATATTGGACATACACGGATATATAAAACAGACCGGTTGGGAATGCCTTTGATTGAAACAGTCACTTATCCTGATTGTGTGAACCCGGATGAGGTCATGGAAACATGTAATTACATTCGTTTTTTAAACCGGAGTACCGGAAAGGTAAGAACCGGAATGGGTGCGGGCAGAGAAGATGTGAATGTAAGCTGCAAAGGAGGCTCCCGGGTTGAAATCAAGGGTGTTGCACATACGAAATGGATACCTGAATTAACACATAATGAAGCTTTCCGTCAATGGTCATTATTGCGCATGCGGGACATGCTGAAAAGTAAAATTTCCAAGGTTTCAGATTGGATGATACAATCTGTTTATTTGAGCAGGAGTAATCTTAAAAAAATAGATCTTCCGGATCATGCTAAAAAATTAGTTGCTATTAACCTGCCAAAATTTGAAGGTGCGCTTTCTTGGTTTACACAACCAGGTAAAATGTTTGCTGATGAACTTGCTGACAGGCTTAAAGTGATCGCTTGCATTGAAAAACCCAATATGCTGCATTCGGAAGAAATAATACGTATAGTTTCTGAAAAGCAGTGGAAAGAGATTCGCAAACTGCTGGATGCTAAAAAGGGCGATGCCCAATTAATTATTATGGGTCCGGAGGAAGACATTAAAACGGCTTTGGAGACAGTTGAAGAGCGTTGTAAAATGGCTTTGGATGGTATACCGAATGAAACCCGAAAATCTCTCGAAGACGGAACCACCATTTTTGAACGCGTTCTGCCTGGCGCTGACCGCATGTATCCTGATACCGACTCGGCACCCATTCCGTTAGAGGATGATTATATAGAAAGCCTGAAAAAGAATTTGCCCGAAGATATCATTGAGAGGTATAAAAAGCTAAAAAAATGGGGTGTTCCGGAGGATACATATACGTTCATTTTCTCTAAAGATTATTTTCCGGTCATGGAGAAAATAATTACAGAACTAGATGCTGATCCTAAATTTGTAGGTACATTCTTTGGTCATTCACTGAAACATGCTGAGGGACAATACGTGGGTTCTGATGAGTTGTATCATAATAAAATGTATAAGCTGTTTGACTTTCTGAAAAAGGAAAACCTTGATTTTAAGCTGGCGAAGTATATGTTACCGGAAATTGTATTGCATCCTAAAATGGACTTTGAATCTATCCTGTTAGAGATGAAATTTAAAAAGGTGCAGCAAAAGGTCATTATTGAAAGTATTCCTGTTTTAGTTGAAAAATTCAATAAGGAAAACAAAAAGAAAGACCCGGCTGATCGTGTAAATTGGGTCATGGGACAATTACGGAAACGTGCCCTCGGCAATATGGATTTAAAGGAATTGAGCAAAAAAATATAAAAGCATGACTGAAGATATTTTTCAGGGGTATAAAGGAGATGCACTTGAAGTACTGAAAAAGTACCAGGTGCGTGTTTGGGGAACCACAAAAGTCGATACAACACGCGGAACATTTGAGGGAACCGTTTTACCCCGTTCTGAAAATGATGATGACCAGCACATAGTTATCAAGATCATTACAGGTTATAATATCGGAATTGATATACGAACCATTACCGGAATGATTGAAACAGGATATAAAAAAGCCAATTATAAAATCCCTGAAAAACAATTTCCTTTTACACCCGGATTGCCCAAAGTAAAACTATTTGGAACTGGCGGCACCATTGCATCGCGCTTAGACTATCGGACAGGAGCCGTCATCCCGGCATTTTCTCCCGGCGAATTATATGGTGCTGTGCCTGAATTAGCCGACATCTGTAACCTGGATACTGAAAAAGTTTTTGCCGTATTCAGCGAAAATATGGGCCCAAAACAATATATGGCCCTGGCCAAGGCTATAGGAAAAGAAATTGAAAACGGTGTTGATGGCATTGTGGTAGGACATGGAACTGATACCCTGCATCATACGGGTGCTGCATTGACATTTATGTGTCAGAATTTACCGGTTCCGGTTGTTTTGGTTGGCTCGCAAAGGTCATCTGATAGACCGAGTTCTGATGCCGCCCTGAACCTGATGCACGCCATGAAAGCAGCAGGGCATTCTGACATTGCTGAAGTAATGGTATGCATGTTTGGCCCAACCTCGGATGAATACGGACTATTGCATAAAGGTACACGGGTTCGCAAAATGCATTCTTCGTATCGTTCCACATTTCGAACCATCGGAGATACCCCCCTGGCAAGCATCAGCAGGAAAGAAATTAACCTGATTAAAACGGATTATAATAAGCGCAGAAGTGATCGCGAAGTAAAAATACTGCCTTATTTCAGCAATGAAGTGACCATGCTATACTATTATCCAGGAATGAGACCTGACACCTTGGATGCATTGGTGGATGCAGGTTATAAAGGAGTAATATTTGTGGGAACTGGACTCGGGCATGTCAACAAAGAATTGTACCCTGCCATTGAACGGGCCCATGCCAAAGGCGTCCATATGTATATGACCCTGCAAACGATCTGGGGATATGTACATATGTTTGTTTATGATACAGGTCGGGATATGATGGCTAAAGGAATTATACCGGCCGGGAATATGCTGCCTGAAGTGGCTTGGGTGAAGTTAAGCTGGATACTTGGTCAGACAGATGATCCTGTTAAAGTAAAGGAAATGATGTTAACATCTGTAAATGACGAAATCACGCACCGTGAACCATATAATGGTTACTTAGTTTACCAGGGCGGTGTGCCTGATGTAGATGATTTTGTAAAACGGGTTCACAAGTAATTTACTTCAGGTATTTTTGGATAAGATCTACAAATCCGTCTATATCTTCTTCATTCGTATCCCACGAGCACATCAGCCGGACTTCTTTTTCATTATTTTTAAATGATTCGCCAACCAGTGATGGTTTCTCGTTCCAAACATGGAAAAAATAATCCTGTTGCAGTTTGGGGATCAATTCAGGAGGCATGGTACAGAATACACCGTTGGCTTTAACTTTCTGGGTGATTTTCAGTTCGGGGAATTGTGAAACAACCTCCGCCAGTTTTTTAGCCATTTGGTTGGCACGACTTGCGTTCTTTTTCCAGAGATCGTCAGTTAAGTAGCGATCGAATTGTACAGCGATGTAGCGCATCTTTGAATGCAATTGCATACCTTGTTTGCGCAGGTATTCAAAATCTTTCCCTTTATCTTTTCCGAAAAAGATAACTACTTCACCAAACATTAGCCCGTTTTTTGTACCTCCAAATGACAATACATCCACTCCTGTATCAACTGTAATACTTCTGAAATCAGTATCAAGAGCTACGGCAGCATTTGAAATGCGGGCACCATCCATATGCAGAAACATATTATTTTCGTGGGCGAAATCAGCAAGTGCTTTAATCTCTTGCGGTGAATAAATAGTCCCCAGTTCAGTAACCTGCGAAATACTGATCACTTTTGGCTGGGCATGATGCTGGAACCCGAAACTGGTGAGAAATGGCTTTACATGTTCAGCCCTGATCTTTCCATCTTCTGTTTCTACTTTTAATATTTTAGAACCCATAAATTTTTCTGGAGCAGCACATTCATCTTCATTCAGATGGGCAGTTCCCACGGTTACTACCGCATGATAGGATTTCATTAACTGCGAAATGCCCAGCACATTGGCAGCTGTGCCGTTGTAAACAAAAAATACGGCAATGTCATCACCAAAATGCTGTTTGAATTTGCTGATAGCGGCTTCTGTTACCGGGTCGTTTAATTCGCCATAGGCTTCATTATGTGCCGGATTCACTTCCTCCAATGCCTGCATGATCTCAGGGCAAACGCCTGACCAATTGTCGCTGGCAAAACCTTTTTTAATTTTCATATATCAAGTGTCAGATTTTTTAAATCCTGTTTTTTTACTCATTTCACGCGTCGAAAGCAATCCACAAGCCGCATCAATATCCTGGCCTCGTGATGCCCGGATAGTGGTTGTGATTCCTTTTGCGTTCAATTCTTCTTTGAACTCTTCCAGCCTTTTCTCATCCGTAGTTTCCAATTGCGTATTGGGAATCTCATGAAAGCGGATCAGGTTGATCCGGCAGCGGATGCCATTCAAAATCCTGGCAAGTTCTTTTACATGTTTGGGTGTGTCATTCAGGTCTTTAAATACAATGTATTCAAACGAAACACGGCGTTGCCTGCCCAAATCGTGGCTTTTAATTTCCCGTATGATGTCTTTGATCGTATATTTCTGACTCACGGGCATTAGCAGTCGTCTTTCACTTTCAAAGGGTGAGTGCAAACTAACAGCCAGGTGGCAATTGCTATTTTCTAAGAAGTGTTTCATGGCAGGCACGATGCCAATGGTTGAAACCGTGATCCGCTTTGGGCTCCATCCAAATCCCCAATCGGCTGTCAGCACTTCCAGGCTTTGCATCACCTCTTCAAGATTGTCGAAGGGCTCGCCCATGCCCATATACACAATATTGGTTAGCTGATCACTTTCATCAATGCTGCGCACCTGGTTCAGTATCTGGTTGGTACTCAGATTCCCCTGTAATCCCTGTTTGCCTGTCATGCAAAACAAACAACGCATTTTACAACCCACTTGCGAAGAAACACAAAGTGTATTTCTTGTTTTCTCAGGAATGTAGGCGGCCTCAACATAGCCTCCATCTGCATTAAAAAGATATTTTTTTGTGCCATCCGTTGAGCTTTGCATGCTGATGGGCGCTTTTAAACCTAAATCATATGTATCGCTTAGAGATGCCCTTGCTTTTTTCGAAAGGTTGGTCATATCTTCAATAGTATTGCATCTCTTTTGATATAGCCAATCGCAAATTTGGGCAGCTGTATATTTGGGCAAGCCGATTTCAAGCACAACCTCTTGCAGTTGTTCCAACGTTTTTCCGAATAAAGCTTCTTTTTGTTGCACGTATAATACAAATGATCGATACAAAGATACTTTTTTAAGAAAGAGATTCGTTTCATGATGAAAGGCAAATATTTATTTAAATTTGAGGCACGCATAAAACTTTAAATCATGGAAAAAAGAAATGGATCAGTCATTATTGCAGGGCTGTTTGTCGGTCTGGGCCTTACTTTATTAGGGTTATTTATTTATATGGGTATTACCCATTTTAAATCGACGGAAAGGGTGGTCAGCGTAAAAGGATTGGCTGAAAAAGAGGTAAAAGCAAATATTGGCATCTGGCCTGTAACTTACAAACAGGTGAGTAATGATCTCAGTTCCCTGTATAAAGAAATGGAAGAGAAACAGAAAATTCTTACAAGCTTTTTAAAAGATAATGGATTTTCAGAAGAGGAGATCAGCACTTCGCAACTGGTAACGGTTGACCGTCAGGCCAATGATTATTACAATGCCAACCAGGTAAATTACAGGTATTCATCAGCAAATACGGTTACTGTATATACTGAAAAAGTGGACCTGGTGAGAGAAGTGATGAAAAAGGTAGATGAACTGGGTAAAAAAGGAATTGCCATACAACCGCAGGATTATGATAACCGTACACAGTTTTTGTATACCAAGTTAAATGAAATAAAACCTGAAATGGTTGAGGAAGCCACGGCAAAAGGCCGGGAAGTGGCAATTCAATTTGCCAAAGATTCACAAAGCAAGCTGGGAAAATTAAAAACGGCCCGTCAGGGCCAGTTTTCTATTTCAGATCGTGATAGCAACACACCTTATATTAAAATTGTGCGAGTGGTTAATTCAATGGAGTATTACCTCGCCAACTAATAAAAAACCCGCCTGATGCAGACGGGTTTCAATAAATTTATTTTTTATCTCCTGAGGATTCGGGCGCTTTCTTTTTATCCGGATCTTCTTTACCGCTTACTGTTATTTTTTTCTGATCGCAACATGCAGATGATTTGGTTTTAGATTTGGCACAATCCTTTTCACTTGGCTTCGCATTATCACAATCTTTTGAAGGCGCACTTTGAACCTGCTTTTCAGCTTTAATCGTATTTTGTTCAGCACTTATTGAATTCGTGCTGACAGGGCTGCTGGATTCGCTAATACTGGCTTTTTCAGTTGATTTTTTTGTCACCGCCTGGCTTTGAGCTGTAAAACAGCAAAGAAAAACGACAATAAAAGCAGCCATAAACTTCTGGATGTTTGATAATTTCATAATAATTAATTTAGTTTAGAATAATTGATTGCCGCCAAAGATAGAAATTAAGCCGACAAGTTTTTTCAACAAATGACGAACTATGAGAAATATCAGTAAATTTGATTTTCAATAAACAAAAACACACCGTGGCAGGAAAAACCTTGAATAATAAATTTGGAACAGCTCCCGTATTTTTTACGGCCATATCTACCATTTTAGGAGCTATTTTATTTCTTAGGTTTGGGTTTGCTGTCGGTACCATTGGTTTTTGGGGTGCAGTGCTTATCATTCTGTTAGGTCATATGGTTACTATTCCAACAGCACTTGCCATTTCAGAA
>PKSW01000383.1 GCA_002869465.1 Marinilabiliales bacterium | reverse complement strand
ATTTTTCATATCAAAATCACGCATGGTGTCTTTTATGAATTGAATGCATTTATAATTCTGATCTATCGATAACACCTCAGCACATCCCCTGGATACAAATTCATAAGAAATTGAGCCAGTGCCTGCAAACAGATCGAGTGCCATTTTCCCATCAAAATCGATCTTATGACGCAGAATATTGAAAAGGCTTTCTTTTGCCAGATCGGTAGTTGGCCTCACTGGGAGGTTTTTGGGCGGTTTGATGATCCTGCGCCCGTATTTCCCACCTATTATTCGCATTGCTGTGCATTAAACAGGGTGTAGTATTTATGCCCCATCAGGCCATCCAGCAGGTAAGAATACCCATAACTGTCATTCCGCTCAATAAACCTGCTCGTGCGGATATACCGGAAAATCATTTCATATAAAATACTGCTTTTATCAATATTTCCTGATATTACCAGCTCCACTTCCTCCGGGTTCAGTTGCAATTCTTCCATGGCGGAGAGCACAAAATAAATAAAATCTTCCTTGGTATGATACCTGAACATATTGTAAAAATGCAGCTTCTTATTTTTAAAATAAACCAGATCGAAACCTTCATCCCGCACGTTTAGAAAAAGATTGTTTGCGCTGATCTTATTTTTGTAGTTGATCGACAAACTTTCAATAATGGCCGATGAACAATGGTACAAATGTATGTTTGGCCAAAGTTTGCCTAGTTGGTCATTGATCAGTTTTGAAATACTGAACACATTAATAATATGCGCATTATTCAGTTTATTGAAACAGGTGGTTTGCTCTTCTTCAACCGGATGATTAAATTTTATGTAGGTATCCGCCTTGTCTTCGAAAAACAATGGTGGCGGAACCAGAGTGCTGAATTGATGATCGATCAGAAAAAAAACTTTTTGAAACCGTTTTCCTAACCACTTTCTTTCATTTAATATATGATCTAAAATCGGGGTGATACTTTCATTCAACTTTATATCGTTGAATGCGAAAGAATCGAAAACAACATATTTCTTATTATCTGGATTGAAAACGGTGAGAGACAAACTGCGTTTTCCAAGTTGCAAACTCAGATAATAATACCCTGTATTACTTTCAAGAAAAGACTTATCGTAAAAACTAATATGTGGCTTGATCCGCGAAGGCATTGGGATATAATTTATTCCCAGTTGCCGTCAGTTGAAGGTTCTGTTAATGATCCAACTTTAAGGCCGGGATATTTTTCCAGGTCTTCTGATTTGGCAATAATATTCCGCATGGTCTGTTCATCCATACCCTTCATAAAAGCAGTAAAGGGAGCCTTTGCTTCAAAAACAAACACCTCAACACCACCTCTTTCAATGGTATCGGCACTCATTTCAAACTTCTCCCCTTCTGAATAGGGAATCAGAGATAACTGATCAATCGTATATTTTTTATTTGCAAATATGGTATCTGCTACTTTAATATATCCCACGGTATCATTAATTGTTCTTGTAAAGGTGGTGTCTTCCGGGTCAGGTATCATCTTTACAACGGGTATCTCAGCAACTTTTATAAACTTAACGAGTGTATCGAAGTCATTGGCATACGAACCATTAACTCTTCTGAAGATAAGTTGCGAACTCCTGATATCTTTTAATTTCTCAACCACAACTTTTTGTCTTGCCCTTCTTTCCTTATCAAACCTGACCGGCTCCATAATACTCTCGAAAACAAAGTAACCAAGAACAACGACAATAACAAGTAATACAACCTGAATAAGAATCTTTTTCATGAGTGATATATTTTGCAAAGCAAATTTATAAATTTTTTGGGTTCTTGGTTTATATTTTCTATTTATTATTCATTTTGAATTATAACCGGAAATTCATCAGTCTCTCATTATCAAATCAGTGTAGTCAGGTATATTTTCAAGAAATGAATAGGTTTTATTCAAATAATCTACGAAGCAGCAGTAATGCTTCATTCCGTTGGACACGATTAAAAATTGAACTTTCAGTTGCATATTGTACCGGGCAATCTGCTCGAATGTCTTCTGATCAATTTTTACATCCGGCGATTTAAATTCAATGAGCGCAACGGGTTCTCCCGCCTGTCCCGCCACAACGGCATCAAATCGTTTTTGCATACCCAATACCCTGATCCCTTTTTCAATACTGATCAGAGAAGCCGGGTAGTTTTTCTCATGAATGAGATAGTGAATAAATTGTTGACGCACCCATTCTTCAGGATTCAGCAGGATGTACTTTTTCCTGATGATATCGAATACTTCCTGCTTTTGGTCAACATCCCTAGTTTTTAAAGGGTATAGTGGCAAATTCAATTGTTGCATTGCGATTAGATTATGGCTAAAATAATATAATAATTAGTTCCGTATAGTCTTCCACTAAGTTTGAAATACGATACAATTCAGTACTTTTGCGTCAAATCAGATGAATTAAAATGAAGACAAAAAGCGAGATAGTAAATAATTGGCTGCCAAGATATACAGGTTTGGAAATTGAGAAATTTGGAGCTTATATCCTTTTGACAAACTTTACCCAATACCTGGAAACATTTGCCAAAAATAATGAAGTTGAGATTGTTGGCCGGGGGTTACCCATGCCTTGTGCTACCAAAGACAATATCACCATGATCAATTTCGGTATTGGCAGTTCCAATGCAGCTACGATCATGGACTTATTGAGTGGAATTAACCCGAAAGCTGTTTTGTTTTTGGGAAAATGCGGAGGTTTAAAAAAGAAAAACCAGGTGGGGGATTTGATCTTACCCATTGCTGCCATCCGTGGTGAAGGTACTTCTGACGATTATATTCCCGCCATCGTTCCTGCACTTCCTGCATTTAGTCTTCAAAAAGCCATTTCAACTACCATTCGTGATTTTAAAAAGGATTACTGGACAGGAACTGTTTTTACCACCAACCGCAGGGTTTGGGAACATGATGAAAAATTTAAAAAGTACCTTCGTAAAACAAGAAGTATGGCTATTGACATGGAAACTGCTACCATCTTTACCGTAGGTTTTGCAAACGAAATACCAACCGGTGCCCTGCTGCTGGTATCTGACCAGCCTATGATTCCGGAGGGCATAAAAACAGCCGATAGTGATAAAAAAGTAAGCACCCAATTTGTTGAAGACCATCTTGCCATCGGCATCGAGTCGTTAAAACAGCTTATAAATAAAGGATTAACTGTGAAACATCTAAAATTTTAACCTTGCGTTTAGAACAAATCACTAACGATATTGACAACAAGATTTTCTTTCCGGTTTACTTTTTTTACGGAGAAGAGTCTTTTTTTATTGATCAGTTGACTAATTATATTGAAGAGCATGTGCTGGATAAAAGTGTGAAGGAATTCAACCAGTCAATCGTGTATGGCAGGGATGTCAGTGTAAGGGACCTGATCGATTTGTCGCGCAGGTTCCCCATGATGGGTAATTACCAGCTGGTAATTGTAAAAGAAGCGCAGGATATCAAATCAATTGAGGAACTGGAGACTTACCTGGATTCATATATGGAAACGACCATATTGGTGATCAATTACAAATACCGGAAACTGGATAAACGAAAAGCTTTTTATAAAAAATTAAACGCGACTAAAAATGTGGTGCTTTATGAATCGCAGCGTTTATATGATAACCAGATACCTGCCTGGATTGAAAGCACAACAAGAAATCTGGGATATGGTATCAATCCCGTAGCGTCCAGGTTGCTTTCCGACCACCTGGGCAACGATCTGGGCAAAATTTATAACGAAATTGAAAAACTGATCATCAATGTTGAGCCAGGCCAATCCATCACCGAAGATGATATTGAGCGAAACATAGGCATCAGCAAGGATTTTAATGTGTTTGAATTTCAAAATGCGTTGGGAACAAGAAACGATTTAAAAGCCCAACGCATCGTTCAATATTTTGAAGCCAACCCAAAAGAACACCCCTTACAAATGATCACTGTCATGCTTCATAACTATTTTATGAAAGTGTTTCTATATCATCAATTAAAAAATAAAGACCCAAAAACGATTGCAGCTGAGATAGGTGTTAATCCATTCTTTTTAAAAGACTATAAATATGCCTCTGCAGCCTATTCTCCACAAAAAATAAAAAATATTATTTCTGACATCAGAACCCTCGACCTGAAAAGCAAAGGTGTTGGAAGCACCGAGGGAAATGATTATGGCGAATTAAAGGAATTGGTTTTCAAAATTATTCATGCCTGACATGATCAATTCATCAGACCATTTTATCATCTTTTGGCAGGCTTAAATATTTCCCGACAAGCATGGCGATGATCATGGCAAGGTATAACTGACCCGTTACACTTAAAAAAATGGAAAGTGATTTGGCAAATGAATCATTTGGCGTGATATCGCCATATCCCAGCGTGGATATAGTAACAAAACTAAAATACAAAAAATCAGCGGTTTCCCGCAGTGTTTCCCCCGGATAATTAAAAGAATTCGGATCATTCGCATACACCACCCTGAACAGAACCGAGCCGATGATCCCAAATAGCAAGTAAATATTGATCGCTTCAATAAATTCAAGTGCACCAACAATCTTACTCGATGCAATCCTGACCACCAGCTTGTAAATTACAAAAAGAAAAAACAATAAAGAAGCCAGGGAAGTTACAACTGAAAAATTCTCCAGATCAAAAAGTTTGGTAACCACATCTAATAAAACCAATGTAATTGCTATATAAAAAAACCTGTAGTTCTTGTCAGCAATTACCAGTACTGCTGAAAAATAAATGGCAGCTATGACCACATAATACATGATGTCTCTCATCTGACCATTGTCGAACAATCCGATAATAAATATGTAGATAAAACAAAGCCAGAATAAAAATGTATTCCGAATGGATCTCTTATTGCGGATTTTAGTATAAGGCATATGGTACATGTTTGAATCAAAAATACAAAATGTAATTTTACATCAGTTGACCAGCCGTATTATCTTTTAACTTTGCTGAAAACAAAACCATTGGCATACCAGTATCATCAGTTGAAGAATGGCATCAGGCTAATCCACAAACAGGTGGAAAGCAATGTGGCGCATTGCGGACTGATGGTAGACACGGGCTCGAGGGATGAAAAAGAACCCGAAAACGGTATGGCCCATTTTATCGAGCACCTTATTTTCAAAGGCACAAAAAAACGAAAAGCATATCATGTTTTAAGCAGGATCGAAAATGTGGGCGGCGAACTGAACGCATACACCACAAAGGAAGAAACCTGTATTTACGCTTCTTTTTTGCGCCCGTATTATAATGTTGTGCTTGACTTGTTTGCCGATGTGGCTTTCAGCTCGATCTTTCCTGAAAAAGAAATAAAAAAGGAAAAGGACATAGTAATTGATGAAATCAACTCCTACAACGACAGTCCGTCAGAATTGATATTTGATGATTTTGAAGCACAGATCTTTAGCGGACATCCTTTGGCCGGGAATATACTGGGCAGGATTGAAACCGTTAAGAAGTTCAAAAAACAGGATATTTTTCGTTTCATTAAAAACAATTACAGCACAGAGCAAATGGTAATTGCATCGGCCGGTCGTATCAAGTTTGAGAAACTGATCAAACTGGTGGAAGATTATTTTGGACATATCAGGTCGTCTTCGAAGCATAACGGACGTCAGCCCTTTACAACCTACAAAGCCTCAACTATCAGGATTGATAAAGATTCCTATTTATCACATTGTATGGTGGGCAACTTGGCCTACCCGCGAACCCATCCCAAAAAGAACACCTTATTGCTGCTGAACAACCTGCTCGGTGGCCCGGCATTGAATTCCCGCCTGAGTCTTGGTATCAGGGAAAAATATGGATTTGCCTATGGAATTGAATCCATGTACCAGCCTTATTCTGATAGCGGTATTTTTGCTATTTACCTGGGAACAGATCCGTCTCATGTCGATAAAGGTATTCAACTGGTGATCAAGGAAATGAGGCGACTTTCCGACAACAAACTGGGCAACATTCAATTACAGCGCGCCAAAAGACAACTGATTGGTCAATTGGCCATTAATTACGAATCGAACCTGAATGAGATGCTCGGCATAGCTAAAAGCCATTTGAATAAACCACGGGTAAAAACTTACGAGGAAATTCTTGCTGAAATAGACCTGATCACCGCTGAAGGTATATTGGAAGTTGCCAACGAGATATTTGATATCAACAACTTAAGCACATTAATTTACAACGCCAAATCATATGATTGATTCGAAAATTGAAGCATATATTGAAACACATACCACACCTGAAATTGAAATTTTAAAGGAACTCAACCGTCAAACGCATCTACGGACCTTTTACCCGCGTATGCTTTCCGGGCATATCCAAGGAAAATTTTTGGAAATGGTCTGCCACATGATCCAACCTAAAAGGGTGCTCGAAATCGGCACATTTACAAGTTATTCTGCCATTGCCATAGCGCAGGGCATTCCGGATGATGCACTGATCTATACGATTGAAGTAAACGAAGAAATGGAATCTTTTATCCGGGAGTTTATTACTAAATCAGGAATGGATAAAAAAATTAAACTGATGATGGGCAATGCGTTGGATATTATTCCAACACTGGACGAATCATTCGACCTGGTTTTTATTGATGCCGATAAAGAACAATATGTGGATTACTATAAAATGGCCAAACAGAAACTGAGGCCGGGTGGCTTTATCATTGCTGATAATGTGATCTGGAGTGGCAAGGTGCTCGAAAAATCATCCAGTACCGACAAAGAAACACAGGGTATTGTCGCTTTTAATGAATTTGTAAAAAATGACACGGATGTAGAGCAAGTGATGCTCTCAATCCGCGATGGTTTATTATTAATTCGAAAAAATTAATAATTAATTCGTTTTGAACGTGTAAGCTACTTTACTAAGGTCCTCATTGGCTTTTACAATTTTCTGCTTGAGATTTTCCTTGTAGGTTTTAATTTTATCCATCATGGAATTATCACCTGTAGCCATCATCTGCGCTGCCAAAATAGCTGCATTGAGTGCTCCATTGATACCCACTGTTGCCACGGGAATTCCGGGAGGCATCTGCACGATTGCCAGCAAAGCATCCATACCATCCAAAGAAGCATTAATCGGTACACCAATAACAGGCAATGGCGTCATGGAAGCGATTACCCCTGGCAGATGCGCTGCCATACCGGCACCGGCAATGATCACTTTTAAGCCGTTTGCTTCTGCATTTTTAGCAAATTTCTCCACTTCTGCTGGTGTGCGATGCGCCGACAAGGCATTCATTTCAAATGGTATTTCCATTTCTTCAAAAAAAGCAGCCGCTTTTTCCATTACTTTCAAATCGGACGTGCTGCCCATAATTATACTTACAATCGCTTTCATGATTCGTTTATTTAGATTTCGCAAAAATAAGCAAAACAGGTTATTTTGAAATGGCTAAATTTTAACTTTGTAATGCACTCATCTTTGCTACTTCATGGACCAAAAAATTATACAAATACACGATAAGAAATTTGAACCTTTCATCAAATTTGCTGAAATAGACAAGGCAGTTGCTAAGATCGCTGACCGGATGAATGAAGACCTCCATGATAAGAAACCTTTATTTCTGGCTATTCTGAATGGTTCTTTCATGTTTGCTTCCGATCTTTTTCATAAGATAGATTTTCCATGCGAGATCACCTTTGTAAAACTGGCATCTTACAGCGGAACAAAATCCACTGAAACAGTCAGGCAGTTGATTGGCATTGATGAGGACATCGTAGGCAGGAATGTGGTCATTATTGAGGATATCATCGATTCAGGGCTTACCATGGAAAGGGTACTGGCACAGTTGAAAATGATAGGTGCCGCGGATATTAAAATTGCCACTTTGCTGTTTAAACCCAATTCATTCAAGGGAAAATACCCGATAGATTATGTGGGTTTGGAAATCGGTGATGATTTTATTGTAGGCTATGGGCTTGATTATGACAAACACGGAAGGAATTTCAAAGATATTTATAAAATTGTTGAATCATAAAGATTACTGAATATGTTAAACATTGCACTATTTGGTCCCCCTGGATCAGGGAAAGGTACCCAGTCAGAAAAAATCATTGAAAAATATAAACTCGCCTATATTTCTACGGGCAACCTGCTCAGGGCTGAAATTGCCGAAGGCTCCGAGTTGGGAAAATGCGCCAAATCGATGATGGACGCCGGCAACCTGGTACCCGATGAATTGATCGTTCAAATACTGGAAAAGAAAATCAAGAACCTGGACAAAGATGAAAAAGGTATTTTATTCGACGGTTTCCCTCGCAATCTGGTTCAATCTTATATCATCACCGGGTTACTGGCCAAGTTAAATACAGAACTTACTGCCATGATAAACCTGGAAGTGGCTGAAGAAGAACTGATGGACCGCATGCTCAAACGTGCTGCCATCGAAGGCCGCAGCGACGACAACCCCGAGACCATTAAGAACAGGTTTGTACAATATGAAGCCAAAACCAAACCCGTGGCTGATTTTTATAAGGAAATGGACAAATGCTACACTGTGGACGGATTGGGTACGATTGATGAGATTTTTGCCCGTATCTCGAAAGTAATCGATCAACTCAAATAAAATAAGTATTAAATCTCAAAGCATAAAAAAAGCTGCTCAATGAGCAGCTTTTTTATTTTAATTTCTTTTGCTTACGCTTTATAATAGCCTTTTTCGGCTGCTCTTTTCAATGCTTCTGACAAACCTATTTTATTAACGGTTCTGATGCCTGCGGCACTTACACGTAAGTGCAACCATTCACCTGTTTCGGGATTGAAAAATTTCTTGTCCTGCAAGTTAGCATGAAATTTTCTTTTGGTTTTAATATTTGAGTGGGAAACATTGTTTCCGCTGATCACTTTCTTTCCTGTTATCTGACAAATTCTTGACATTGCTTTCTGATTTATTGAGTCCTATCCGAAAAACGGAGTGCAAAGAACGGCATATTTTTTCAAATATTCAAGATTTCAATCATATTTTTTAAAATGGGTAGATTCAACCAATCTACAACATCTTAACAGATTTGTATCGAAACAACATAAATGGCCAATTATCCTGATTTTTCATAATTTATCATCAGTAATAAGTTTATTAAAGCTGGGAAATTATATTTTTAACAAAATTGGAGTAGATTCATCTAACCCCGGATTATTTACAAATATAGTAGTATTCAAAGGTAGGATTAGTTTTTCAAGAAAATCAACATATTTCTCCTCTTCCCCAGGTTGTGTAATTTTTAATCCCAGGAACACCATTGTCGTTTTCTGACTATATCTTTGAATAACATCGGTCATTGATTCATTAGTATTCTTAACGACCACTTCCACATTTGCATTGATTCTAGCCTGAGGTATTAGGGGTAGTATAGAAGCTGTCATTCTCTCTTGCTCATCACGGTCATCCACAATTGACCGGATTGTTATGGAACTGTTTTCCCATTCTTTATTGAGACATAGTAGGTGAGCCAATAGTAACATCAGGTCACCATTTCTTTGTTGTCCTCCCCACCACATATCGATACTTTTCTTTTTTTCTAAACTTCTTGGCCATTTAATTTTGGCCAGGATTGTACTCTTATTTGCTTGAGAAACAGCCCTGATTATCTTTTGTTGCGAAATCCTTGTTTCTTTTTTATCACTCCACCCAAACATTACACAATTGGCTTTAATGCCAACTATGCCAATTGATTGTGACACTGTAATAGCGCCAGACTCAAATTCAGGTACAACAATTACCTCACTAAATGCTGTAAGTTTTGATTTCAATATTTTTTCCTTTATTTGCAATCGTTGCTCTTCAATCCCCACCTTAATTTCAGTGAGATCCCCGATAATAAGTTTTACGATTGTTGCTGTACCAAAGAGCTGGCTGAACCAGGAAGCGAGTTTTATCAATTCCATTTGAGAATCGGCATCTTTAATAAACAAAAGTATTCTTGGACGCCAATTACGAGGTTTGGAACCATGAATTCGAATCTGGATAAGTGCATATCTGATTAAATTTCTCCAAAAACCCGCCCGGGCATCACCCCAGCGTTTCTCTAAAGTTCTTTTAGTCAAATAAACATATAAGCCCACCTCTAGCAAAATAGCAATTAAACATGCTAACGGACTAATAAGAAACATAACCGCAATTGCACCTAATGCACCAATTAATGAAATGAACCAAGGTACTTTCAGTGTAGGCCTGAAAGATGGGTCTTTCACTAATTTTTCTATTACTGCACTCATATTTACCATAACATAAAGTGTCAGAAACAGAATAGAGACGAATTGAGCAATTGTATTTAACCCTCCTAGCCAAACTGCTGCTATAGCAATAGCACCACTTACCCAGGTTGCAATCATTGGCTGGCCCGATTTGGACAATTTGGCAAATAATTTTGGTGCAAGTCCGTCCTGAGCAAGTGACTGCAATACCCTTGGCCCGCCAAGCACACTGCCAAAGGCAGAGGAAAGAATAGCTCCCCAGATGGCAGGATACACCAAAACAGCTCCAAAAATGGCCACTTTAATCCATGAGTCAACACCTGAATGCGCTAATTCTTCCGGTGACGTCTTTCCTGTAACTGAAAGAAATACAGGGATTAAGATATAAATTGCGATACCTGTTATAACAGCCATAAGAGTCCCTCTTGGAATAGATTTTCGTGGATCTTTCAAGTCGCCACTCATTCCGATACCTGCTGTGAACCCCGTAACTGCAGGGAAAAACACAGCAAAAACATACCAAAAGCCTTCAGGAGCACTTCTATAAGTTGGGATTAATTCAGGTGATTTCAATGGAGTCCCGCTTATTGACCCAATCATTAATGCAAGGATTGAAAGTCCTACAAGTATCATAATCGGAATCTGCATTTTCAGAACAAGTGAGGCTGATTTACCAGATAAAATGGTTATCAAAAATATAATTCCAACCACTATAAACTGGAGCATATTTTCAGGCATAACACCCCAACTAACCGGCCAGAAAAGCACCAATGCTTCAGCTAGTCCGTAGCTGTAAAAAGTAATACTCAGTGTTCTGCAAAAATATAGTGGAATGCCTATTGAACCACCCAGTTCAAGACCAAGGCTACGTGAAATCATAAAATATTCACCCCCAACACCAACATTCATATTTGTAGCAATAGCTGATGCACTAAGCCCTGTTATAAATGTAATTGAACTGGCAAGTATTACTACAAATATAGTTAAAGGCAAGCCTAGATTTCCAACAACCCATCCAAACCTTAGATACATTATCAAACCAAGTATAGTCAGTATACTTGGCGTGTATACTCCGAGAAAGGTTCCAAATTTTCTATTTGAATTCAATTTTCTAAGAATTAAATTACAATGAGTATCTTTTTTAAATAAATGATGATGAACATTGTTGGCATGAAATACAGCAAACTCATTGGCTTTCTGTTTTCATTTTTTACTTAAACACGTGAATGCTCTAATATACGAAATTTTCAAACGCACAGCGTTAATTTCATATACAAACTTGAATTAAAAATTGAACTAGAGAAAATAAAGATTCAACAAGAAGTTATCTGTTCAGATACATCTCTTCGTAATATTTTTGGTAGTTGCCGCTTGTTACGTTATCAAGCCATGCTTGGTTTTTGAGGTACCAGTCAACTGTTTTTTCAATACCTTCCTCAAATTGCAGAGAGGGCTCCCAGCCTAGTTGCTTTTGTAATTTTGAAGAATCAATGGCATATCTCAGATCGTGGCCAGCTCGGTCAGTAACATAAGTGATCAGTTTTTCAGATTTTCCTTTGGTTCTTCCTAATTTTTCATCCATCACCCGGCACAACAGTTTAATCAGGTCAATATTTTTCCATTCATTATGCCCTCCAATGTTGAAAGTTTCGCCAACAAGGCCTTTATGAAATATCAGGTCGATAGCTGCTGCATGATCTTCAACGTACAACCAATCGCGCACATTTTCTCCTTTGCCATAAACCGGCAGTGGTTTGTCATGACGGATATTGTTGATGAAAAGCGGGATCAGTTTTTCGGGAAACTGGTTTGGGCCATAATTGTTGGAGCAATTTGAAATAATCATTGGCAAGCCATAGGTATCGTGATATGCCCTAACCAGGTGATCGGAGCTTGCCTTTGAAGCTGAATAGGGACTATGCGGGTCATAGGGAGTATCTTCGTAAAAGAAACCTGTATCTCCCAGCGAGCCATATACCTCATCCGTTGAAACATGGTAGAATAACTTGCCTTCAAAATGGCCTTTCCAGATATGTTTGGCCGCATTGAGCAGGTTTACCGTACCCACAATATTGGCCATAATAAATTCCATCGGGTTGGCAATAGAGCGATCAACATGTGATTCAGCAGCCAGGTGGATCACACCGTCAAATTGCTCTTTTTTAAACAAGCCGATAATAAAATCACCATCAATAATATCGCCTTTGATGAAGTGATAATTCGGCTTTTGATCCACATCCCTAAGGTTTTCAAGGTTACCAGCATAGGTAAGTTTGTCGAGATTATAAATTTGATAATCAGGATATCTATTTACAAAAAGCCTGATCACATGTGAACCAATGAATCCGGCGCCTCCGGTTACGAGTATTTTTTTCATTTCATCAGATTTTTACGATACCTCAGCTCCCATTTCCAGGCGGAGTCCATCATCACGTCAAGGCCTTTTTCTGCTTTCCACCCCAATTCCGTATTTGAATAAGTTGGGTCGGCCCATACTTTCTCAATATCTCCTTCCCTCCTTTCCATGACCTTGTAATTTAATTTCGTTCCGGTCACCCGCTCAAATGCTTTAATCACATCCAATACGGAATATCCTGTTCCAGTTCCCAGATTGAATACTTCAAAATCATTTTTCATTTTATTTTCAAGCATCCGGCGAATCGCCACCACATGGGCTTTAGCCAGGTCCACCACATGAATATAATCACGAACGGCAGTCCCATCAGGTGTATTGTAATCATCACCCCAAACCCTGAGAAAATCCCTGATCCCTTTTGCCGTCTGTGTGATGTAGGGCACCAGATTGTTCGGTACACCCTGTGGCAACTCCCCAATTTCAGCCGATTCGTGCGCACCGATGGGATTAAAATACCGTAAAGCAATGGCTTTTACATTCGAAACTTTGATGGTATCCTTCAAAATTTCTTCTGCAATCTGTTTGGTATTCCCATAAGGTGATTCAGCGGGTTTGATGGGCGCTTCTTCCGAAACAGGCAATACATCAGGTTGCCCATATACAGTGCAGGAAGATGAGAATACAAAATTTTGAATATCGTTTTCGATCATGCCTTCCAGCACATTGATAAGGGAACCCAGGTTGTTTGCATAATACATCAGCGGTTTCTCAACCGATTCACCTACTGCTTTAGAGGCTGCAAAATGTATCACCCCCGACAGGTCGTGATGTTTTTTGAAAAAAGCCTTTGTTTTTTGTTTATCTGTCAGATCAAATACTTCCAGTGTGGGTTTTATACCCGTAATTTTAGCGATCTGGTTCGCAATTTCAGCACGGGAATTGGACAGGTTGTCAATGATTATAACTTCGTAGTCCTGCTGTTGCAACTCAACAACCGTATGCGAACCGATATAGCCTGTGCCGCCTGTTACAAGTATTTTCATCATCCGCTCATTTTACTCACACTGCCATTAGTTAATTTATATTTTTCTTTGCTCTCAGGACAAATGGCAATACCGTTTTTATTGAATTCCAGTTTATGACCGTATTCACTCATCCAGCCGGTTTGTTTGGCCGGATTTCCTATAACGAGTGCATAAGGCGCCACCTCTTTTGTTACAACAGCTCCTGCACCGATAAACGCATATTCACCTATGGGATGACCACATACAATGGTGGCATTGGCACCAATTGAAACGCCTTTTTTTACGAGTGTCTCCACATATTGTCCCCTCCTGTTGACGGCACTCCGGGGATTCACCACGTTGGTAAACACCATGGATGGGCCAAGAAATACATCATCTTCGCAAATAACACCAGTATATACTGAAACGTTATTTTGAATTTTTACGTTGTTACCAAGTACCACCCCGGGAGACACAACGACATTCTGCCCGATATTACAGCCCTTTCCGATCTTACACCCTGACATGATGTGTGAAAAATGCCAGATCTTTGTTCCCTTGCCAATGGAGCAATTCTCGTCGATGACGGCGGTTTCATGTGCAAAATATTCCTTTTCCATGTTACGAATTTACATATTCTAATAACGCATCCGTAATCTCTTTTTGTATTTCAGGTGTAAGTTCGGTGTGAATTGGTAATGATAATACCGATTTGCTCAGCATTTCAGTTACCGGGAAATCACCTTCGTTATACCTGGGATCAATATAGGCTTTTTGCATATGTAATGGTACAGGATAGTAAACGGCGGAAGCAATACCTTTTTCTGCCAGGTGTGCCATGAGACCTTCACGATCCACACCTTTCAATACCAAGGTGTACTGGTGAAAAACATGTGTAGTGAAGTCTGCCGTAACAGGTGTTTGGATCTTCGGGTTGCCCGCGAATGCACGATTGTAATAGGCGGCCGCTTCCTGCCTTGCTTTGGTATATTCACCCAGATGTTTCAATTTAATGTCAAGTATGGCTGCCTGCATGCTGTCGAGACGTGAATTCACACCAATATAATCATGATAATACCTGACGGTCATACCGTGGTTAACAACAACACGCATCTGTGCTGCCAACTCATCATCATTGGTAAAAATAGCACCACCATCACCAAAAGCACCAAGATTTTTGGAGGGGAAAAAGGAGGTACATCCAATATCTCCAATCGTTCCTGCTTTTTTTGTATTTCCGCTTTGATAACAGGTATAATCCGCACCGATGGCCTGTGCTGTATCTTCTACAACAAATAAATTGTGTTTTTTAGCAACTTGTCTGATATTGTGCATATCGGCACACTGACCAAACAGATGCACCGGAATAATGGCTTTTGTTTTTGGTGTAACCGCATTCTCGATGGCTTCCGATGTAATATTAAATGTTTCCGGATCCACATCAACCAGCACGGGTGTTAGCTTCAATAATGCGATCACCTCAGCTGTTGCAATAAAGGTAAATGATGTGGTGATTACCTCGTCTCCGGGCTGCAATCCCAACGCTATCAATGCGACTTGCAATGCATCTGTTCCATTGGCACATGGAATCACGTGTTTTACATTTAAATAATTCTGTAAATTTTCCTGGAATTGCCTTACAGCAGGGCCATTAATAAATGAAGCGTTGTTCATAATCTCGATGATTGCTTCATCAACTTCAGGTTTGATTTTCTTGTATTGACCCACCAGGTCAACCATCTGGTATTTTATCATTTTGATAGGATTTATTCTGATATGTTAAATGAGCGACAAAGGTAGGAAAAGAGAGACGAAAAACTGGTTTTTTCCGTTCAAGAAATAGCAATTTTTAAGCAATCAAAATTGATCTTTAAAACACATAACAACACCTATTTACTATCTTTGCTTCAAATCCGTTTTTGAATGAGAATACGTCTTATTATTCTGCTGGTCATGATCAGCTTCTTCTTTTCATTAAACGCACAGGTGAATGTCAACGATTCAACTGTGGCAGCATTCAGCCCTACCATTGCCTACGCTTACCAGTTTCCGGGTGGCGACATAGCTGAACAATATGGCAATAATTCTACCATTGGAGGGGGAATGATGTACAAGTCGAAAAAGAATATCTTGTTCTCACTCGATGTCAACTTCATCTTCGGTAGCGATATCAAGAATTCAGATTCAATATTACGATTTGTTTTAACGGATGCCGGTTTCATTATTGACGGGAATGGGGTTTATGCGTTATACACTATGTACGAAAGAGGCTACAGTATTAACTTACGTGTTGGAAAAGTTTTTAATTTACTGGCTGCCAATCCGAATTCAGGTATTTTTTTTATGGGTGGTATGGGCTACCTGGCACACCGGATGAATATTGATGTGCAGCATGAAACAGCACCTCAGATTACCGGAGATTATGCAAAAGGATACGACAGGCTCACTGCCGGGTTTAATTTGAACCAGTTCATCGGGTATTACTTCATGAGCAAATCGAGGGTGCTGAATTTTTATGCGGGCTTTGAGTTTTACCAGGCTTTTACAAAAAGCCAACGCGATTATATTTTTGAT
>PKSW01000202.1 GCA_002869465.1 Marinilabiliales bacterium | reverse complement strand
CTTTTAATCTTATTTATTGCTAGTTTTAATTACGTTAACCTTTTCACAGCCAATGCCACAACCCGGCTAACAGAAATCAGCATTAGGAAAACATTTGGAGCCTCTCGTCCGCAGCTGGCAAAACAATTTATTTTTGAATCGTTATTGGTGTTTTTTGTTTCTTTTTGTGTATCCCTTTTATTGGTAAGCCTTGCTTTGCCTCTTTTTAATGAGTTTTCCGGTAAAGCATTATCCTTTTCCATTTTAGCAAATCCGAATATTATTCTTAGCCTTCTTATAATGATAGTCGTTGTTGGCATTTTGGCCGGATGGTATCCTGCTTTCATTCTTTCGTCTTATAGCCCCACAGGGGTTTTGAAATCGTCCTTTAAAAGTGGTTCGGGTTTTCAAATTAAAAAACTACTTATTGGAACTCAATTTACCATTGTAATAGCACTAATAGCATGTGCAACAATTATGTTTCGTCAAATTAATTATTTAGAAACCACAGATTTAGGATTTGAAAAAGAGGCTGTAATTACTGCTGTTTTCGATTATGGTGACGAAACAAAATACAATACACTCAAGCAGGCGCTACTTGGTCAAAGTTATGTTTCAAGTGTTTCCGTTGCCAGCCGCATTCCATCAGGCTCTCTCAGCAATCAAAGCTATGTTTTGCCAGAGGGTCAAGAAGAATTCACCTTAATTCCTTATGTACACATCAATTTTGATTATTTTGAAACATTGGGCATAAAGCCAATACAGGGTCGGTTATTCTCAGAAGAATTTAAAACAGATATCTCAGAATCAGTAATCCTCAATAATGCTGCAGTAAAGATGTTGGGAATAAAAGGTAATCCAATTGGTCAAAATATTAAAATTCAATGGCCCGTATAAACCAGGAAAATAGTTGGGGTTTTAGGTGATATTCATATTGAATCACTTTACAATAAAATTAAACCTGCAGTTTTTGTAATTAACTATCCCGATGTTTACCATCTGCTTGTAAAGGTTGTTCCTTCTGACGACCTGGGATCCATGAATGCTGTTACAGAAATATGTCAAAAATTTTATCCCAGCGAGGTAATAGAATTTAGTTTTCTTGATTCTATACTACAGCAACGCTATCAAAAGGATTACAAAACTTTTCAACTCATGGGTTTCTTTGCTGCCCTCGCAATTTTTCTTGCTTGTATGGGACTCTTAGGGGTTTCAACATTTATTATTACCAGTAAAACCAAGGAAATTGGAATAAGAAAAGTTAATGGGGCTAAGGTGTTCGAAATCATACAAATGCTCAATGTTGGATTTGTTAAATGGATTGCCATTGCTTTTGTAATTGCAACTCCCCTGGCTTATTATGCTATGAGCAGATGGTTGGAGAGCTTCGCCTACCGAACAGAACTCAGCTGGTGGGTATTTGCTCTTTCAGGAGTGCTTACCGTTATAATCGTTCTTAGCACGGTTAGTTGGCTTACTTACAGGGCAGCTCGCAGAAATCCAGTAGAATCGTTGAGGTATGAATAAATAAAATAACATGAGATTATATATCAATTTAAAAATTGCTCTAAAAAGCATAGCAAATAACAAAGTACAATCATTGGTAAGCATACTGGGGCTTGGTATTGGTTTGGGATCAATTATTCTGATATTAATGTTATACATGCATGAGAATTCCTTTGATAGATATATCCCTGAAAACGATCAGGTTTATCGGGTAATACATGGCACCAGCAGCTCGACACCGTTTATACTTGGCAAAACTGCTCAAAACGACATCCCCTCAGTAGAAGAATTTTTCCGGTATTATCAAGGCCGTGAATTTGAAATCCGCCTAAATGGCACCGAAATAATAGAAGAGGATCGGTTTGCATGTGCCGATGCTTCTATTTTTAACGTTTTGGGTATTGACTTTATCATTGGAAAAACTGCAGAATCAAGAAACGAGGTGGCCATTTCAGAAAAAATGGCAAAGAAATACTTTCCAAATGGGGATGCCATGAATAAGACGATTGAAGCACGTTTAAACAACGAATTTATCAACCTAACTGTTTGTGGAATTTTCAAGGATTTTCCATCCAATTCATCACTGGCACCAAACTTCGTTTCTCATACTGATTTAATTGATGAATTCCTGGGTACCCAAGAAAAACGTCTCGGCGAATACGGTTCAGAGGTTGGAACATTTAAAACAAGCTGGGAAAGAGATATTTGTGTTACCTACTTAAAAATAAATGCACAATCAAATCCCAGGGATGTAACAGAACAACTTCAAAAATACAGCACTCAATTTGAAGGTGAATCGAAAAAAGCTTTTAGCTTGCAGGCAGCCACTAATGTGTATTTGCAATCTGAAGAAATAGGGGATGTATATTCAAGACGAGGAAATGCCAACGAGTTGAAATATTATATAGTAATAGCCCTTTTTATTCTAATTATTTCCGTTTTCAACTACATTTTTCTTACCAAAGCAAAGATGGAGGGACGATTAAAGGAATTTGGTGTAAAAAAGGCGTTGGGCGCATACACATCATCCATTCGCAAGCAGATGCTTTTTGAGGCCAATATCATCTCGTTTTTAAGCTTAATACCAGCGATATTCGTTATTGTACTGG
>PKSW01000322.1 GCA_002869465.1 Marinilabiliales bacterium | reverse complement strand
AATCATCCCTACTTCTGGCGTAAATCTGGCACAAAATAAAAAACCACTTACAAATGTCTCTGTAAGTGGTTGATTTTCTTGCTCCCCCTTCAGGACTTGAACCTGAGACCCTCTGATTAACAGTCAGATGCTCTAACCAACTGAGCTAAGGAGGAGTGTGCTTTTTTAAAGTGGATGCAAAGATAAATATTATTTTTAATCTCCAAATCTTTTTAAAAAAATTATTAGGTGTTCATCAACCATCCACGAGGGTAATTTAAATTCATTCAAAATTATATTATAAAGCATGTTTTCAACAAGTTAATTGGGAAAAAAATGGAATACCCTTTTTTGAAAAAACTTCTTTGTTAAAGCAAAGGACTTCATATGTATTTAATTTCTATTTTTATCAATTAAATCACAATTGTAAAATAAAGCATGCTGGTAAAAGGCTCATTCGAAGATTTTTTTTATATCCTGATCGGAATTGTCTGGATTGCTTTTTCAATTTACCAGGGGCAGAAAAAAAGAAAACAAAAAACTTCACCACAACAAACAACAGAAAAGAAAAAAAGCTTTTTCGAAACCCTGCTGGATGAAGTCACCGAAAAAAATCAACAATTTGAAGAAACATATGCCGATAATGACATACAGGATACCGAGCCCATAAAATCAGTAGAGGATACTTTTGAAGATAAGAAATTTTCCTATGATGATTACTATGAAGAGCGCAACTATGAAGAAGCTGAAGACGTAATCATAAAAAATGAACCATTAACTCAACCTGAATATAACCAGAAACAAAAACCAGGTCCCCGAAAAAGAAGGATACTACGATTTGATTTAAAAAAAGCAGTGATTTATTCAGAAATATTAAAACCAAAATATTTTTGATAGAAAAATTGATGTTAATAAATGTTAAAAGGTAATATAATTATTTGTTAAATTTACCAACTCTTTTTGAGAGCAGGAATTCAATGAACATAAAATTGCAGGTATGATAAGAAATTTACTCCTCACCATTGGTTTTATTCTGTTTACCGGTGTAATGCTTCACGCACAGCAAGCTGCGTTGCAAGGAAAGGTTGTTGACCAAGATACCAAAGAACCCATTCCTTTTGCTAACATAGTAGTTGAAAATAAAGGTTCACAAGTGGGAGGTACTTCATCCGACTTTGATGGTAATTATGTTATTAAACCATTACGTCCGGGAAAAGTGGATGTAAAAGCGACTTTTGTTGGATACAAAACCAAATTAATTCAGGGGGTTACACTTGGCGCTGACCGAATCCGGTTTTTGGATATCGAATTAGAAGCAACAGCCGAAACCCTGGAAACAGTTGAAGTAGTTGATTATAAAGTGCCATTGATTGATAAGGATCAAACAGCAAGTGGGGCTACTGTTACCGCAGAAGAAATAGCCAAAATGCCGCAACGGAATGCGAATGCAGTGGCCACTACGGTTGGTGGTGTATTCTCGCAGGATGGTGAAAGGGGTAGTGTACGTGGTGCGCGTACAGATGCTACAGCCACATTCATTGATGGTATCCGCGTTATTGGTAACTCAAGTGTACCTCAATCTGCTATTGAACAGGTTGACGTTATTTTAGGTGGTGTTCCTGCCCGTTACGGTGATGCTACATCAGGTATTATTAATGTGACAACCAAGGGCCCTGCACGGCAATTTGGTGCGGGAATCGAATTAGAAACATCTCAATTTCTTGATCCCTTTGGTTATAACCGTGTAGGATTTAATATTATGGGTCCCTTAATCAAAGGAAAGAACAAAAACAATACGTCTTTATTGGGTTTCTTCTTAGCTGGTGATATTGATTTTCAACAGGACGGAAGCCCTTCTCCGATTGGATACGGAACCACTACTGAAGATGCGCTTTCCAGCATTGAACAAAATCCGCTCAGACCTTCAGGCACCGGTACAGGTACCTATTTAAATGGTGAGTTCTTAAGATCAGACGATTTGAGAAATGTAAAAGCATCATTGAACACAAACAGACAGAGTTACAACTTTATTGGTAATATTAATATCAGAACCACTGAAACAATCAATCTGACAATAGGCGGTAGTTATTTTTATAACCACCGAAACTTGTATAATTATGCAGCTACTTTAGCAAACTATGATAAAAACACAATTCAGGATAATACAAATTATCGGGGCTATATTAAATTCAGTCAGCGTTTCCCCGGATCATCAGAAAGTACTTCGGCATTCAGAAACTTTTTCTATGCGATTCAATTTGACTACACAAAAGATAAAGGTGAGTTCGGTGACCCATACCATTGGGATAATATATTTGAATATGGTTACATTGGAAAATTCACTAGCTACAAAACTCCAACTTTTGAATTAGGAAGTGATACTGTTAATGGCGTTTATTATGATAATATTTGGTTGTTAAATTCGTGGAATTATGATACATTGGTTACCTGGGATCCGCGAAACACAAATCCACTGGTTGCTGAGTACACCAATAATTATTATACAGTTTATGGTGGATTTCCTGAAGGACACTATGAAAATCTTGACCAGATCATGCTGGGAGGCGGATTGGTAAATGGCAGTACGCCGCAGGCAATATATTCATTATATCAATCGCCCGGAACAAACCAGTCAGGTTATGGAAAATTTGATAACGATCAATATAATATAAGAGTAGATGCTTCACTTGATATAAAAAATCATGCCATTAAACTCGGTTTTCAGTATGAGCAACGAGTTAACAGCTTTGTTAATTATGCGCCGACAGGATTATGGAACCTAATGAGAGGATTAACGAATTTCCATATCATGGAGCTTGACCTCGATAATCCTGAGGTAATTAGTTATGATGGACATGTAGATACCATTCTGTATCCCCGGAGATATGATGCAAATTCTCAAATGATCTTTGATAGAAACCTTAGGATTGCAATGGGGCTGCCTGAAGACGGGTTGGATTATATTGAAACAGATTCTTACGATATCTCGAATAATACAATTGAGTATTATGACAAAAACGGTATCTTACATACCTCAACTCTGAATACTGACGACCTGAGTATATCATTATTCTCACCAGATGAATTATGGAACAATGGTTCATCATATATTAATTATTCAGGTTTTGATTACACAGGTGAAAGACTAAAAGAACAACCATCTTTTAGTGATTTTTTCACAGCAACCGATGATGATGGGATGTTCACCAGGCCCATTGGAGCGTTCCGTCCTATTTATATGGCAGGTTATATACAGGATCAGTTTGCATTTAAAGATTTGATTTTTAATATAGGTGTTAGGGTTGACCGTTACGATGCCAACCAGCAGGTTTTAGTGGATCAATTTGTCCTCTATCCAAGATATACGGTTTCTGAAAAAGACGCATTGCCATTTGAGTTCACTACACCGGAAAACATTGGAGGCGATTATGTAATTTATGTTGATCAGGTCGACAACCCGACAGAAGTTGTTGGTTATCGCAATGATTACATCTGGTATAATGCAGAGGGAATCGAAATTCAGGATCCGAATGTACTTGATGTAGGCTATGGTATCTCTCCTGCATTAGTAAATCCTGAGCAAGATCGTGTAAGCCTGGAATCTTTCAAAGACTACGATCCGCAGATTAATGTGATGCCAAGGATATCTTTCTCATTTCCTATTTCAGATGAAGCACTCTTCTTTGCTCATTATGATGTGTTAACACAAAGACCTACAAGTAATAGCTACACAAGCCCAGCCACATGGTATTACTTTAATTTTACAGGTAATCAAATTAACAATCCGAATCTGGAACCTACAAAAACTATCGATTATGAATTAGGATTTACACAACGGGTAACACAATCTTCTTCAGTCACATTCACGGCTTTTTACCGTGAAATGCGTAATATGCTTCAAACATATCGTTTTAACGGAGCTTATCCGAAAGATTATACTTCATATAATAATATTGACTTTGGAACAGTTAATGGTATTACCGCAGAATATGATTTACGACGTACCCAAAATTTAAGACTAAGAGCTGCTTATACACTGCAGTTTGCGGATGCAACAGGAGCATCTACAACGACAGCAGCTTCATTGATTGCCGCTGGATTACCTAATTTAAGGTCAACATATCCCATGCCTTGGGACAGGAGACACCAATTCAACATTGTGATGGATTATCGGTGGTCTTCTGGAAAGAATTACAATGGGCCAAGAACTGAAAGAAAAAATGGAAAAGCACCTATCGACTGGTTAAGCAATACAGGGTTTAACTTTACATTGATTGGTGGATCAGGAACGCCTTATACAGCATCCCGTAATGTTACATCACCTATTTCAGGTGGTACCAACTTATTAAAAGGAACTTATAGCGGTTCCAGGTTGCCATGGCAGTTCAGGTTTGATATTAGAATTGATAAAGACATCTACTTTGACTTGCGTAAACCAAGAGAAGGCAAAGAAGGTCGCCAGGCATATCTGAATGTTTATTTCCAGATACTGAATTTACTGAATACTAAAAATGTCATCAATGTATATCCTTATACTGGAAATCCGGATGATGATGGATATTTGTCAGCTCCTGAGTGGCAGCGTCAGATCAACAATCAGTTAGACCCACAATCATTTAGAGACCTATATAGTGTATTTGTTGATAATCCAGGAAACTACAGTATGCCTAGACAGATTCGTTTTGGTTTGATGTTCAATTTTTAGTAGAAATCATTTAAGACAATAGAAAATATAAATATCATGAATAATATTTCTCGAACTTTAGTTATTCTTTTTTTACTGGTCTTTGTTATCAGCCAGTTATTTGCAGAAGAATACAGATATGAAAATGGTAAAAAGCAAAGTTCCGGGTTAAAAGAAACAGCCGCGGGATGTGCACCAGCCTCAGCTTATGACTGGCTCGATATTAATAATGTTCGGGCGAGGATTAATACAGGAGGAGATATGTGGTGGGATTTGCCCGGAGGAACAGGGGCTAAGTATTACATTCCCAAAGCAGGATCAGCTACATCCATGTTCTCTGGAGCACTATGGATTGGCGGGCTTGATATTAATAACCAGCTAAAATTAGCTGCACAACGATACAGGCAGGTAGGAATTGATTACTGGACAGGTCCACTTACTGTTGATGGAACCGCTGCTATTGATGAAGCAACATGCGCACAATATGACCGTTTTGCAAAAATAACCAGGGCTGAAGTGGATGAGTTTTTAGCTAATACAGATCCCGAAACAGGGTTCTTCTTACCGTCAGAAGATTATGATATTCCACCATCCATCCTTGAGTGGCCAGCCCATGGTGATGTTTCTAAGGAGCAAAGTTATTATCTGGCACCCTTCTACGATAACGATGGTGATGGAGAATATGATCCTTTCGCTGGCGATTATCCATATTATGATATTGAAAACGATCTCTGTAACACTGATATTCCAACAATGGAACAAGAGTTTCAGGGCACCGTAACGGGTAGTATTTTGGCTGACCAGGTAATTAAAGGTGACCAAACATTGTGGTGGGTATTTAACGATAAGGGAAATATTCATACAGAGACTGATGGAGCTGCAATTGGCATGGAGATCAGGGCACAGGCTTTTGCATTTGCCACCAATGACGTGATTAATAACATGACATTTTACAGTTATGAAATCATAAATAGATCAACATTCGTATTAACAGAAACCTATTTTTCGCCCTGGGTTGATACTGATCTCGGATACGCGAGGGATGATTTTGTCGGTTGTGATGTAGCCAGGGGGTTGGGCTATTGTTATAATGGAACTGGTATTGACGGTAGTGGAGACCCTGAATCATACGGCGGTCCGCAACCACCTCCGCCAGCCATTGGCGTTGACTTCTTCCAGGGACCATACATGGATCCTGATGGGATGGATAATGCTAAATACGAAACAGTTATCAATGGATCAGGAGATACTACTTATGTCCAGATTTGCGACGTAAGTATCAATGGAGTGAATTTTGGAAATGGGATTGTTGATGATTAACGATATGGAATGCGCAGATTTGTGTACCATAACAATAGCGGTGGCAACCAGGGAGACCCTCAGATAGCACCACAATATTATAATTATTTAAGGGGTATATGGAAAGACAATACGAAAATGTTATACGGAGGCACTGCTTATGCAGGTGGAGCTGGCACAGTTGGGCCGGAGTGCGATTTTATGTTTCCTGGCGATACCGATCCATGTAACTGGGGAACTGGTCAACAACCACCTAATGGTGGCTATACCCAAAACGGACTCTATTGGACAGAGGAAACAGGAGATGCTGGTTCACCAAACCCACCTGAAGACAGAAGATTTATGCAATCAGCAGGTCCTTTTACGCTAAAACCAGGAGCTGTAAATTACATTACAGTTGGAATCCCATGGGCTCGGGCAACTGCTGGAGACCCGTTTAGCTCAGTTGAATTGTTAAGAACCGTTGATGATAAATGCCAGGCGTTGTTTGATAATTGCTTTAAGGTAATCGACGGTCCTTCAGCACCCGATTTAACCATTCAAGAGTTAGATAAGGAGTTCATATTTTACATTTCAAATTCGCCTTCATCAAATAATTACCAGGAAAAATATACGGAGTATGATCCCAATATTTATCAACCCTGGCCAGGCGATCCTGATGGTGAAATAAGAAGTGATTCAATTTATCGATTTGAAGGGTACCAGATTTTCCAGCTTAAAGATGCTACTGTTGGCGTTGAGAGCCTGCACGATCCTGACCTGGTCAGAATTGTAGCGCAATTTGATATTGATAACGGAGTAGGTAAACTTGTAAACTATTATTACGATGAGTTTATCAACGGTAACGTTCCTGTAGTTGAAGTAGTAGGCGCTGATGACGGCATTCAACATTCATTTGAAATTACCCAGGATGCGTTTGCTACTGAAGATGTAAGGCTTATAAACAATAAAGTATATTATTATATGGCATTGGCTTATGCTTATAATGAATATTATCCTTATAGTCCTGATCCAGAAGGATACCTGGGGCAAAAAACACCTTACTTGTCAGGGAGGAAAAATATTAAAACATATAGTGCTATGCCGCATTATACCGTTAATGGTACTGTAATTAATGGTAATTACGGGGAAAGTCCTCAAATTACACGAATTGCCGGTACAGGTAATGGTGGCCTAAATCTGGAACTTACAGAGGAAACAGTTGATGAAATTCTTTCCAAGCCTCCAGCAGGTCCCGATAATTTATTTGGATCACCTGATTATCCAATTGCTTATAATCCCGTATATAAGGAAAATGCAGGGCCGTTAATGGTAAAGATTATTGACCCGCTGAATGTTGTGAACACTACCTATACTTGGTGGATGGACACCCTTAAACCTGTGGTGATTTATAACATATCGGGTGATGCTGCCATACAAGGTGATACAACTAGTAAATATGTGGGCAAATGGTATCTGCAAGATCATTCAAGCGGCGAAATATACGCTACGGACACAACAATTATTGTTGAAGACGAAGTACTTTTCCCCGATTTGGGAATTTCAATTTTAGTGAACCAACCTTATAACCCCGGGCCAATTGCCATTGGTAAAGTAGAAATTGATAACAGCCTTAAAACGGCTAGTGACGTTCTTGCACCGTATAATGGTGTAATCAATGCATCGATCAATTATGCGGATAGTTCGCAGCAATGGTTAAACGGTGTCTATGATGAGGATATCCCTGGCTATCCATTGGATTGGATCAGGTCAGGTATTGTAAAAAGTGATGAGCTTCCACAAGGAAATGACTGGAGAATGGGAAGCTCCCCTGATAATCCCTGGGACCCCAATGAGGATTATGAAAAGTTATTGAATGGAACCTGGGCGCCTTATTGCATGACCGCATATGGTAATACATTTACGGGTGACGGAATTCAAAGTATTTATGGTCCTGGCTACAGCTATTATTCAAAGTTTTACTCGAAACTTAAAAATATAGCAAGCGTTGATATTGTATTTACACCCAATCAATCAAAATGGACCAGAGCCGCAGTGCTGGAGATGAGTTTTGAACCTGCTTTAGCGGAAGGAAATGCCATGAGATTTGAATTAAGAAAATCGCCATCCATTGATAAAAGTGGAAATTATGCGACTCTTGGTTCGGGGCCCAGTGATAACGCTGAAGCTGCAAACTATATAAGTGATCACGGTATGGGATGGTTCCCTGGCTATGCGATTAATGTTGAAACAGGAGAACGCCTCAACATTATGTACGGAGAAAATTCATACCTCGTTGCAGAAAACGGCCGGGATATGCAATTCAATCCTCCTGGAAAAAACTTGGATTTAGAATTTCAATATCAAGACCCGAACATCATTAAGGATACCATTTCATTTACACCTGTAATGGGAGGTATGCACTTTGTATATGTTATGAACCATAATACATTAGCAGTAACTGAAGGTGGACTCAATATTAAATTCAATTCCCCGGCTTATGATGCTGGAAGATATAATGTAACCACACTTGATACTCTTTTTGAACAACCCCTGCCTTTCCTTACAAACTATTTCTTTGCAAACATTATGTATGCCGGAATGCCAATGGGAGTTCTTGGACAGGAATGGTTATCAAATGAAGCCACAGTAAAAATACGGGTTAGTAAACCTTATGAACGCGGATATGCGCAGGTTCCGCTGGATACTGTTTACACCGGAATGGATGTGAATAATTATTATCCAATGTACCAGTTTTCAATGGAGGGATTAGCAACAGAATACAATAATCCTCAAAAGCTGGAAACAGATCTGGATGATATTAATGTAGTACCTAATCCTTATTATGCATATTCATCATATGAAAATAATCCGTTGGATACGAGGATTAAGATTACAAACTTGCCGGAAACCTGCACTGTTACTATATATAACGTAAGCGGTACAAAGATCAAGCAATTTAAAAAAGATACGCCCGAAACTACTATCGAGTGGGATTTGAAAAACTTTGCTTCAGTGCCTATATCTGGTGGTGTTTATTATATTCACACGGTATCGGATCAAGGAGAGCGGGTAATAAAATGGTTCTGTATTATGAGAGTACCTGACTTAAACACATTTTAGCCATTAAAATGACAAATAAGAAAATAAGAAATAAACCATATTTGATCATGAAACATTATTATAAATATCTAAGCATTGTTTTGATCACAGTATTAGTAATACCTTTAACACTGTCGCTACATGCGGGTAATAAAGATAGGTCTGGCCAGGCTGGAGCATCTGAACTACTGATTAATCCCTGGGCCAGAAGTAACGGTTGGGGCGGTGCAAATATGGCAAAAGTAAGTGGCTTGGAGGCCATGTGGGCAAACGTTGCCGGTACTGCAAAAATAAGCGGTACCCAGGTAATTCTCTCATACACCGATTATCTGAAAGGATCGGGAACAAGTATTGCTGCGTTTGGATTAACTACTAAAATTGGGGATGCTGGAGCCATTGGTATTCAAGTTGTTTCAATGTCATTTGGCGAAATTGAAATTACAACAACAAATAGCCCGGAAGGCGGTCTTGGCGTTTATAAACCCAATTTGATGAACGTAGCTGTATCATTTGGTAAAGCTTTCTCAAATAGTATTTATGGAGGCGTTTTAATAAAAGGTGTTTCTGAGTCAATTGCAGACGTCAACGCTTTTGGAATCGCAATTGATGCCGGTATCCAGTATGTTACCGGTGCAAGAGAACAAATTGCCTTTGGTATTTCATTGAAAAATGTGGGACCGAAAATGAAGTTTTCTGGGGATGGATTGTCAATTAAATCATTCATTCCGGGACAGGACAATGCCTTTACTTTAGAGCAACGTTCGCAGCCATTTAATTTGCCAACACAATTGCAGATAGGTGCCGCTTATGACTTTTTAATGCCTAAAGATTACAGGATTACATTGGGTGGAAATTTTGTGTCAAATTCCTTCACACGCGACCAGTTTTCATTAGGCCTTGAATTTAGTTTAAAAGACTATTTTATGGTTAGAGGTGGCTATACTTATGAGAATGGAATGTATGAAGAAACAACTGCTGATAATAATACCAATATTAATAATGGTTTGAGTGTAGGTGTAAGTGTTGCGGTTCCGCTGAATAAGGAAAAAGGATCCTTTATAGGAATTGACTATGCATTTAGGGAAACTGCTGCCTTTAATAATAATCATACCATAGGAATTATTTTTAATTTCTGATAAAGAATTGACTGTAAAGGTTTTCTTTATATCTTTGCAGGCATAATTAAAAAGGGACCCTTAATTTACTTTAAGGGTCTTTTTCTCTTAATTAACTTAGTTAACAATAAAATCATGTCGGAGGCGAAGTATTTTACGGAAGAAGGATTAAGGAAATTGCGCGACGAACTTGACCAACTGCTTAAAGTTGAAAGGCCAAATATTTCCAGGCAAATTGCAGAAGCAAGGGATAAGGGTGACTTATCTGAAAATGCTGAATATGATGCGGCAAAGGAAGCACAGGGATTGCTGGAACTGAAAATATCAAAAATCCAGGAAAAACTGCGGAATGCCAGAATCATCGATGAATCAAAAATGGATAGCACCAAAGTATTGCTATTGTCAACGGTTACCATTAAAAACCTGAGAAATAATGCTACCATGAAATACACCCTAGTGCCCGAAGAAGAAGCCGACCTGAAAAATAGTAAAATTTCTGTGGGCTCACCGATGGCCAAAGGCTTACTTGGCAAAAAAGTAGGTGATAAAGTTGATATTGTTGTCCCGGCAGGCACCATCCCATTTGAGGTTATAGAAGTAACCAGATAATTTCATTCATTCATATTGACATTTAATAGGCATGTTTTGTACTTTTGAAAAGCAACAAAACCTGTTTTTATGGCATCTATATTCACACGAATAGTTGAAGGAGAAATACCATCCTATAAAATTGCTGAGAACAAAGATTTTTATGCTTTTCTCGATATCAATCCGCTGGCAAAAGGACATACCTTGGTAATCCCAAAAAAAGAAGTAGATTATATTTTTGATATGGAAGACCCGCTTTATAAAGAGTTGTTTCTATTTGCTAAGAAAGTTGGAAAAGCTATTGAAACCGTCATACCCTGCAAACGAATGGGGTTGATTGTATTTGGGCTGGACGTACCACATGCGCACATTCATTTAATTCCGATCAACAAATCAAGTGATATGAGCTTTGATAGTCCGAAATTGTCGCTCAAAAATGAAGAATTTCTGGAAATAGCTGCAAAAATCAATCAAGCTTTTAAAGAAAGTTCTTAATAAGCCCTAACATTGTTGCCCTCAATGTAATTGATAAACGACTGGTTGACGACTTTATTTCCGCCGGGTGTGGGATAGTCACCGGTAAAATACCAGTCACCGGTATGATTGGGAATGGCCTTGTGCAGGTTTTCAATACTTTGATAAATGATCTTTATTTCTGCGTGTACAGAAGCTGCTTTTACCAGTTCACCTATTTTGTCTGAAATCTGCTGCGCTGTAAAAGGTTTATAAATTTCTTTTACGTAATTAATAATCTCTTCTTTAGGTAAATTCTCCTGTGCTTTCGACTTTTTATACACGTCATTTATTATATGATCCTGCTGCGTTTCTTTTAACAACGCTATGGCTGCTTTGAATGCAATGAAATCATTTAACCGGGCCATATCAATACCATAACAATCAGGGTACCTAATTTGCGGCGCTGAAGAAGCAACAACGATCTTTTTAGGATGCAGCCTGTCGAGCATGGTGATGATGCTCTTTTTTAAAGTAGTTCCTCTTACAATTGAATCGTCGATGACGACAATGGTATCCTCACTCTCATTGATAATACCATATGTTACGTCGTATACGTGAGCTACTAGGTCGTCACGTTGTGTGTCGGCGGTGATAAAAGTTCTGAGTTTGGCATCCTTCACGGCGATGGCTTCAACCCTAGGTTTGAATGCAAATAATTTCTGCAGTTTTTCTTTAGAAATGCCTGTTTTCGACTTCACAATTTCTCCCTGTATCAGCCGTGCATTAAAGTCATAAATTTCATCCAGTAATCCCTGGAAAGCAACCGATGCTGTGTTAGGGATAAAAGAAAAAACGGTTTTATTGAAATCATAACCGATCTCTTCAAGAATGGCCGGGGCTAAATAAGCGCCCAGCCTTTTTCGTTCCTGGTAAATGTCTTTGTCTGTACCCCGCGAAAAGTAAATGCGTTCGAAGGAGCAAGACTTTACCGTCTGCTTTTTGGCAAACCTTGACAAATTTACGGAGCCGTCTTTCTTAACGATCAAAGCGTGTCCGGGGTCCAATTCTTTTACCTTAGCCACGGGAACGTTAAAAGCTGTTTGAATAACGGGTCTCTCTGATGCTGCCACAATAATTTCATCATCCATATAATAGAATGCCGGCCTGATACCATTTGGATCACGCATAATGAATGAATCCCCGTGCCCAAAAAGCCCACCAATTACATAACCACCATCCCATCTTTTAGCAGCCTGTTCAAGGATTTTTAACACATCTAATTCCTGGATGATTTTTCCAGTTGTTTCAACTTTGGTAAACCCTTCATCTTTAAAAGAACGGTACAGCCGTTCATTTTCTTCATCAAGATAATGCCCTATTTTTTCAAGCACTGTAACTGTATCAGAAGTTTCAACTGGGTATTGCCCGATATCAACAAGGGTTTGAAATAATTCGCTGTTATTGGTCATATTAAAATTTCCGGCCAGCACCAGGCTTCTGGTTTTCCAGTTATTTTCACGTACCATCGGGTGAAGGCTTGATAAACTATGACCTCCGAAGGTGCCGTATCGCAGATGTCCCAGGAATAATTCGCCCGTAAAATCAGCATTGTTTTTCAGCCAACTGGGATCAGAAAGACGCTTAGGGTTGTCTTTGGTTGCCTTCTGTAAATTATCATATACCTCGTTAAATAAAGACTGGATCGGAGAGCTTTCGTTGGAACGCACTCTGTTGATGTAGCGTTTTCCGGGTGGCAAATCAAGTTTTACTTCGGCAATACCAGCTCCATCCTGCCCACGATTGTGTTGTTTTTGAAGTAAGAGGTGTAGTTTCTGCAATCCATACACAGAAGTACCGTATTTGGCGAGATAAAATTCAAGAGGTTTTAATAACCTGATCAATGCAATTCCGCACTCATGTGTAAGTCTGTCGCTCATCGGAATACCAGAATGTTTATTTTTGTTCTGTGTACGGGCAAAAGTATTAAAAAAGATGGTTCAAATAAGATTAGCAACGGAGGAAGATCAAGATGTTATCGCTGATTTTCAATTGAAGATGGCATTAGAAACAGAAGATTTGCGATTGGATGAAAAAACGGTCAGGGAAGGCGTGTTGGGTGTATTTCGCGATCCATCGAAAGGAAAATATTTTGTTGCAACGGAAGATAAGCAAGTGATTGCATCCACATTATTAACAAATGAATTGAGCGACTGGCGAAACCAGTGGTTTTTATGGATCCAATCCGTCTATGTTTTACGTGAAAAACGCGGCAAAGGTGTTTTCCGGAAAATGTATGAAACCATTAAGGAAATGGTGGAGGAGGATGCATCCATTGCCGGGCTTAAACTATATGTCGATTCTGAAAATGAATCAGCGATAGCCACCTATAAAGCCATTGGGATGGATGGCGAACATTATAAACTCTTTGAATGGTATAAATAATTTAACACATGAAAAACGTATTGAAATTAGTTTTTGGATTAACAATTATCCCCTTTATTTTAATGTCGCAAAATGCCGATAAAAGTGATTGGCAAGGCGGAGTTCCGGAAGGTTGCACAACGATTACCGTAGGAAAATCAGCCACGGCAGACGGATCGGTCATCACATCACATACAGATGATAGCCACCGGACCAGGTCGTGGATTGATATAGTGCCACCTGCAGAAAACAAAAAAGGTGCAATTGTTCCCATGTACAAACGGGTTCAAAATGATTCACTCGCCATGCCTGCTTATGGACATGAAAAAGTGGGAGAAATTCCCCAGGTTAAAAACACATATGGATATATCAATACCGCCTATCCAAGTTTAAATCAAAAACAACTAGCTATGGGTGAGTCAACCTTTGGTGGTCGCGACGAATTGCAAAGCGATGCCGGAATTATTGATTGCCAGAGGTTATGCTTACTGATGCTCGAAAGGGAATCAACAGCCAGGGGCGCCATTAAAATGGCAGGAGAACTGCTAGAGAAATATGGATGGAATGATTATGGTGAGTGCCTGACGATAGCTGATAAAAAAGAAGTGTGGCACTTTGAAGTGGTAGGACCGGGAAAAGGTAAAGTGGGAGCTGTTTGGGCAGCTCAGCGTGTACCTGATGGGCATGTAGGCGTAAACGCAAATGCCAGCACCATCAAAGAAATTGATCTTGATAACAAAGATTATTTCATGGCTTCTGATAATATTTATGATGTCGCTCTAGAAAACGGCTGGTGGGATCCTGAAAATGAGCCTTTCCGGTTTTGTTATACCTATGCACCCGATAGCAGAACATCACTTGCTGCGCGAAGAAGAGAATGGCGTGTTTTCGATTTGCTGGCCCCATCTTTAAAACTGGATCCGAACGCGGAGAATTATCCCTTCTCCGTAAAACCCGATACCCTCGTTACCATGGAAAAAATAATCAGTGTTTTTAAAGATTATTACCAGGGAACGCCCTTTGATATGCGTCAAACACTGACGGTTACTGATGATGAAGGCAAAACGATCATTTCTCCATTGGCCAATCCACATATGCCCTATGATGCCAATAAATTGCATAAAATAAATGGTGGCTGGGGCTGGCTGGGAGAACGTACCATCGCACGCTGGTATACCATGTACGCTACTATCATTCAATTGAGAGATTGGCTGCCGGATGAAATCGGCGGTGTTGAATGGCTGGCGATGGATAATGTAGCTTCTTCTATTTATGTCCCTATTTATGCTGGTGTTACTGATTTGCCACATTATTACAAAACACCAGGCAGGGTGAATGGATATACGCTTGAATCGGCATGGTGGATTTTTAACCGGCTGGGAACATTATCCGCGCAGCGTTGGGGCGATATGCATAAAGATGTGGATGCCGTTTGGGTTCCCATGCAAAAGTCGTTTATTGATGAATTGCCATCTATTGATCAGCAGGCTCTGGAATTATATGAGGAAGACCCGGAAAAGGCCAGGGCTTTTCTGACGGAGTATTCAGGTAGTAAAGGAATTATGGTGATGGAGCGAGCCATTATATTGGGCGATTTTCTGTGGACGAAGTACGACGAAAAATTCTAATAAGCGCTTTTTAAATATTCATTTGTCGTCATAGTCATACCATAAAAACTTTGTATGGTGGCAAGCGTTTAGTAGTGTACATCCTTTGCCAGAACAGTGTCTGCACCAAACGCTGTATTTCTGGTGGCGCAGGCGTCGCTAATGACCGTTACATTAAAACCATAATCAGCTGAAGCCCTAGCGGCTGCCTCCACACAAACATGGGTCATCATACCGCAGATAACTACATCTGTGATTTCGTTTTGTTGTAAGTAGTCCAATAAGTCGGTTTCTCTGTAACTATTCACATAGTTTTTCGTGATAACCTTCTCATCATTATTAGGTTTTACATTTGAATGGATTGCTGAATCTTTGGAAGAAGCATGCCGGATATGGACCACTAGTTCATTCTTATCCCTGAAAGCCTTAAGGACTCTTGATGCCTGCTCACTGGCCTCTTCAGGATGTACCAACTGTGATTTTCCTTCTGCAAAGTAAAATTCCTGAATGTCGATAATAAGCAAGGCTGTCCTCATGGTTTCTTTATATTGTCCTATGGCGGATATAGATAATGCCAAGGTGATGATTAAAAGGATTTTTTTCATTTCAAAAATATTACTTAAAAGCTTGCGAACCGGCTCTTTTCATTTGATCATACTTTTCCTTATCCAGTTTTACTGAATTACCACAAATAGGACAATATAAGGTGTATTCTGTTTTATAGGGAGCCACCGGAAGAAAAAACAAGGTGATGAAATGTCTTGTTTTTTGCAATATCCATCGACTGGTGTTGTTGCAGTGGAAGCAGTGTTTGTCTTCGTCAAACAAATATTTCTCGCTTTGTGTATGTCCGGCTCCGGCAATGATAATCATATTATATTAAAAAGGTATTTCATGTTTATTTTCGATCTGCTGAAATGAAGCACTCCAAAATTAGTGCTTTTCTAAAAGATACATGCTAGTTTGTAATATTCAGTTTATATTTGATCCCTTTAAAACGTT
>PKSW01000443.1 GCA_002869465.1 Marinilabiliales bacterium | reverse complement strand
TGGCGTACAGAAAATATAGATCTTAAACCTGGCTATTACATCTATAAACTTGAGTCCGGAGATGTCCTTAAAAGTGGGAAAATTATTCTGAACAAATAAAAGCGGTTTATTCAATATTGTTTAACCAGCTTTCAATCTCGTCCATCTGAACAGCAGGAATATCCAGCTTATTCTTTTTCCTGTAACCGTTTAACTTTTGCTGTATAGCGCTTGGTTTTGATTCCTTGAGTTGTTTGGGTGCTGCAAATCCGGCTGGTATCATGTGCTCGGCCCATAATTCTGAAACGCCCAGGTTGACAAAATCCTGCGCTGTAAACACCTTTTTCTTGGCTTCAGGCCGCATTTGAGGGAAAAACAACACTTCCTGTATGCTATGCTGGTTGGTCATAATCATTACTAGGCGGTCAATTCCAATGCCCATTCCCGATGTTGGGGGCATGCCGTATTCAATGGCTCTCAGAAAATCCTGATCGATGAACATGGCTTCGTCGTCTCCTTTTTCTACTAACGACATTTGCTCTTCAAATCTTTTTCGCTGATCGATCGGATCATTAAGTTCAGTATATGCATTTGCCAGTTCCTTACCGTTTACCATCAGCTCAAAACGCTCGGTGAGTTCCGGGTTTTCGCGATGTCTTTTACAAAGTGGCGACATTTCCACCGGATAATCCATGATAAAAGTGGGCTGTATAAAATTCGGCTCACACTTTTCACCGAAAATTTCATCGATCAATTTTCCTTTTCCCATCGAAGGGTCTGTTTCAATACCCAGTTTTTTACAGGTAGCCCTGAGTTCTTCTTCATTCATCTGGCTCACATCAAAACCAGTAAATTCTTCAATAGCTCCTAATATCGTCTGTCGCTTAAAAGGTGTCTTGAAATCAATTAGATGTTGTCCAACTTTCACTTTGGTAGTACCATGAAGGTCGAGGGCAATTTTCTCCACCATTTTTTCGGTGAGCACCATCATCCAGAAATAATCCTTATAAGCCACATAAATTTCCATTTGAGTAAACTCAGGATTATGAAACCGGTCCATACCTTCGTTACGGAAATCTTTGGCAAACTCATAAACGCCTTCATAACCACCTACGATCAACCTTTTCAAGTAAAGTTCATTGGCAATTCTTAGGTAAAGAGGCGTGTTTAAGGCATTGTGATGGGTAACAAAAGGCCTGGCGGCAGCACCACCCGGAATGGCTTGTAAAACGGGAGTTTCAACTTCTAAATAGCCTTTGTCGTTCAGGAAGTCACGCATGGAACGGATCACCTGAGCTCTTTTAACAAAAGTGTCTTTTACCTGATCATTTACTATCAAATCAACATAACGCTGGCGATAACGCTGATCGGGATCCGTGAAAGCATCATAAATTTTTCCGTCTTTTTCTTTTACAATGGGCAGTGGCCTCAATGATTTTGAAAGGACCGTAAATTCAGTTACATGCAAAGTAATTTCGCCCATTTTCGTTATAAAAACATAGCCTTTTACACCGATAATATCACCAATATCAAGTAAACGCTTGAAGACTGTGTTATACATCGTTTTGTCGTCACCGGAACATATATCGTCACGCTTGAAATACAATTGAATACGTCCTGTTGAATCTTTCAACTCGGCAAAAGCAGCGGCGCCCATGATACGGCGGCTCATGATGCGCCCGGCAAGGCTTACTTCCTGAAACAGGGATTGATCATCAGGGAAGCGTTTTAAAATATCATCAGCATAAGCATTGACTTCATATTCGGCTTGCGGATATGGATTTATTCCCAAACTTGTCAATTCGTTCAGTGCGTCTCGCCTGATCTGTTCCTGTTCACTTAGTTGCATGCGTTAAAATTTTTGCAAAGATATTTAAATCAGCATAAAAAAAGGCTGTTTATCTTTAAGGTAAAGACAAACAGCCAAGTGCTTTAAAATGTTGTAATTTATTTCTGAATCACTACTTTTTTATCCGTGATTCCATTTTCGCTTATCACGAAAATGTTATAAACCCCATTAGCTACGTTGCTAAGGTTGATTTCCATGTTATGTGAACTGTTAATTTTAAGATCAGTTACTTCATAAACAACTTTACCGGAAAGGTTTATGATTCGCACTGATACCGTTTGTGAACCGAAGGAGCTTAAATTTAAACTAAACATGCCCGTATTGGGATTAGGAAATACGTTTAAGCCAACTAATTGTTGGTTTTCGTCAATTGAAGTACAATCCCTGATTTCAATCGTAATATCTCCAATGTTTTCACATCCTTTATCGTTAGTAACCTGTACTGTGAAATCATAAGTTCCGTATTCATAATCTTCTCCTGCAATGCTGATCGATTGCGTAGTTTCGCCGGTTGACCATAAATAGCTGGCTCCCGGATTCCCCGCATCAAGTGTCATAGAACTATTGTGGCAAATAATTGTATCTGCACCAAGTTCAACAATTGGCGAAGTTGCGAAATCAATCATTACTGTGTCTGATGAGAGACAGTCATTTTCGTTAATCACTTCCACCCAGTATGTGTTCATTCCCTCACCACTGGCAGTGATGGTCTGAGTTGTGTCTCCTGTAGACCAGAGGTAAGTAGCTCCCGGATTCCCTGCGTCAAGCTCATAATCGCTAACATCGCATAAAATTTGATCTTCTCCCAGGTTAACATCTGGAATATCAAATACCGTTATATAAACAGAATCAGACATAATTACCATTCCATCATCAATTTGGACTATATATCTTGTGCTTTCCAATGGTGATACAACAGGATTTTGTTCTTCTGATTCAAAACCCTCAGGTATAGAACTCCATGTGAATGTAAATGTTCCTGATCCTCCACTAAGTTCAACATCTAATTGTGTTGATTCTCCCTGGCATAATGCTGATGGATCAGCACTTACGGTAGTCATCAAATCAGTTACGATCATTGTAACCGGGATTGAATAAGCGATATTTTCAAGATCATTTGTATTTAACCAAATCACTTCATCATATAAGCCTCGCTCCTTATCAGTTGCATCAAAGGTCAGATCTACAAGCATAGAATCCCCAACAGCAACAATTCCATCTTCAGGGTTCATAGTTAACCAGTCAACAAGATAGATTCTATAATCTTCTGTTTCACCATATTTTGTATCATCATATGCATTTAATTGACCTGGTCCTGCTAACCTGATCCTCATTCCGGTTATACCTTGTTTTGCGTTCTTTTGCGGTGTTATGCTGCCAGCAAACTTATTATTAATGAGATTTAATAATACGGGTTCTTCATCAAAAATCATATTTTGATCCCAGTCAATCCACACAGCGCATTGGTCGCCTTCATAAGGATTACCATTTGTAACCGTAATTTCATAGGAATGATCAGATTTTAATTTGGCAAAATAATCAGTATAATCAGCATATCCTTCTGAACCAGAAGTATTTTGAATATTTTCGAATGTTACATTGCTGATATATTCATCCCCACCACCTTTGGCAATATCATATTTCTGAATCGAGGATTTGTTAAAAAATCCTGATAATCTAAATTCCAGGTCTAATATGCCGTTGTTCTTAATTACCAATTGTTGCGTTTCAACTTCATCGACAAATAATGTGGCTGTAACTTCGTCTGGTGATACCTCAATTGAAGAACTTCCCCACTGCGCGTTTTTAGACGCTGGAATTGATTCGTTAGAACCGCCATAATACGCGGTTACTTTATAAGTATAATATCCATAATCAGGCAATTGATCCGTAAAATTTTCAGTAGATGAAATACCTATCTGGACATCGTCTCTATAGACTATGAAATGTTCAAAACCATTTGTTGCATTAAATTCCCAGGATAAGTCAGCAGAACCTGTTTCTTGATCAACCGCCACAACGAGACTATAAGGGGCCCGTATATCAAGGGTCTCAAATACTGAAACGTAAGTCATAACCTGTCCGGTTCTGTTATCAGTCCAACATGGATAAACCAGGCCATCAAGCGCAGAAATGCTTAAATAGTCACCCATATATCCACTTGCAAAACCCGGAATAGGCGAAGGAGTAAAAGACACATCGCTAACCTTAAAATCTTCCCAGGTTTCACCAGTGTTGGTTGATACTGCAACCCAGGCTTCTGCCTGATTTGCATTTGTATTTCTGTTGTCATAAAACACAACACTTAAAATACCATTTGAGGGATCGCAAGTGATCCATGGTAAGTAATGGCTTTTTCCTTGTCCTATTGGATCCTGGTTAACACGAATTGGTGCAGACCATGTATTTCCATCATTTGTTGACTTAATCATATAGATGTCTCTGTCAGATCCTGTATTTTGTCCGGGTATACCAACATTTGTCCAAACAACGTAAATATTACCACTATTTGGCCCGTCGCTTGCATCAACCGCCATAACCGGGAATGAATTCACTCTCATGTTTTGTGGTACACCCGAGTTTCTGATACCACGAATGTTTGTAATTATTCTGGTTGATGGCTCCCAGGATTCGCCACCATCAAGCGATTTAGCAAAACCCAACGCTTTTTCATCCTGAGGCCAGCCATCATAAATAGCCCACACTGCGTATACTTCACCATTTGGGCCCGTGCTTAAATTTATACCTTGGTTGTGACTCCCTGCATTCACTTCGTTACTGATATTGATTTTAGGCTCCCATGTTTCGCCACCATCAATAGATCGTTGAACAACAATGTCATTGTTGTCTGTTCCTGAAAATTCAACCCAGGAGTTATATACATAATTTTCATACGGACTGCCTTCTTTGGCATCAACCCAAAGATGATTTTTATCAGTTGAACTAAAGCTGGTAACTGTTTTTTTTGTCCAACTTTCGCCCTGATCATCTGAATACGAAACGCCCTGGCCTCCGTTTGATGCTATAAAGCCAACATACCATCTTCCGTCAGTACCAATGCATGCGGCAGGGTCACCGCTATTACTTCCTCCTGCTCCAAAAACTTCTCCTTGCCATGTTTCTGAGCCATCGAATGTAAACAGGTCATTAGCGCCATAAAAACTGCTGCTAATCGGACCGGAATTATTTGAATTTAAAGCAGTTAGTTTGTTGTTCGGATCGACAAATATTGAGTTTTCACTTTGCCTTGAACTTGTAGTAGTAACCGGTACATCGGGGGAATCTTCCCAAGCTACTGATCTTGCATTTATTTTACTACCTGTATAAACTGCAGGAGCAATCTCTACCTCGGGATTGAGAACTGCTAATCCCTGTTCAGCCATTTTTCTCCAATAGCCGTTGTTATCAACCCTGGTGTTAACCTGTGCACGTCGTTCTCGTTCAGTTTTTGTATCATCACTTATTGCCCATTTTACACCGACGGTTAGAATGGCTACAACAGCAATTAATAGTAGAATCGTAAATTTTTTCATAGATGACTTATTTAATGGAACTAAATTACTTTTTTGCTGTCCAAAAGTAAAATAAATTGTGCTAAGGAAGCACAGTTCAAAGATTTTAACTAATATTAATTAGGAATCAGGTTTTTATAATCCTCAAACCGTTCCATGATTTCAATCACAAAATTATAAGTTTCTTCACCCCGTGTATAGCCGTAATATACTACCGGATCGTGATAATAAAATTCATCCGAGAGGCTGTAAACAAAGTGATCAACGTGTCCGGTCCAAATATCAGGATCTTTGCCATACTTTTCGGCCAATCTCCTTCCATCCAATATATGACCGATACCCGAATTGTATGATGCCAGTGTAAATTTTATCCGTTCAATGGAATCGGTAATTGTTTTAGGTAATTGTTGATCGAGATAAGCTATATATTTAGCCCCCGCAAAGATTTGTTCCTGCGGTGTTGCGTTGGTGTCAAGATCAAAATGCATTAAAGTTTCAGGCATTAACTGCATAAGGCCATATGCACCTACCCAGGATCGTACATTGGGTTTGAATTGTGATTCCTGGTATATTAAGGATGCCAGCAAACGCCAATCCCAGTCAATCATTTTACTGCCTTGTTTGATAAAATCATCATAAGGCGATAATTGATCTCCGCTGAATGAGTTATACTGGCTTTGGGCAATCCGCCGAGAGCGTATATTTTTGAAATATTTGTTATAAATGAGACGTGAGCGCAGAGAGTTCAAATAATCATCTAGCCAAGTATTTATAGTATCTGTAAGGCCTGTTTGTCCTTTTTTTGCTGCCCAGGCGATTTTTTGAGGAAAACTGATGGGTGTTTTAATGTCAATATTTGGATAATATTTTGAATTCACAATAGCAATATGTTCATCGGCAACTGTGTAGTCAATTTCTTTGTCGGCAACCGCCTTAATTAATTCTTCCACATCTTTATCTTCCTGAATGATGGTAATGGTATCTCCAATTTCATCGGCCAATGTTATAAGCCTTTTAACATATACGGTACCTTTTTGAACATATATGGTTTTATCAGAAAGATCGATTTGGTTTCGCAACAAATGTGATTCAATTTCATCGGCAGTAGCCATTTTCATATAATCGTCTGGTTTGCGCTGCACCAATACCTGGTGAGTGGTTAAAATAGGATTTGTAAATTCCAGTTTTTTGGAACGATCAGTAGTAACGGTTAAACCCATGGCCAGTAAATCCACCTCGCCATTGTTTAACATCTTAATACTTTTATCAAGGTCTTTTTCAACCACCATTTCTAATTCAACGCCTAGATAATCCGTAAAATCCTTAAGCATTTCATACTGGTATCCGATAGTCTCACCCCTGTAAATTAAATAGGTAACCGAACTATAATCAGTTACTGCTTTCAATTTTTTCTTCTCCAATATCCTGTTAAGTACTTTGTTCGATTTTGCCTTTTGTTTAGCCGTTTTAGGAGGATTACTCTCTGATTCACAGGCGCTAAAGCCAATTACCAGGAATAAAATAAATATGATAACTCGATTCATCGGGCGATTGATAAGCACGACCAATTTACAAAAAAAATCATGTAAAGTAATTTAAAGTACACATTGCTGCATTTCTTATAGTAGCTGGAAAGCAATGTTTTATTATTTTTGACGACTCTGTTATCAGGGCAAAACAAGTATTCAATTAAAAATTTCAGAATGAAAAAACTTACACTGTTTATTTTATTGTTTTTATCCATTTCAATAATAGCTAAGGAAAAAACACAAATCATACCTATTACTGACGATTTAAATGCATATCTGGATCAGCGATCGGATGATGATTTAGTCAGGATAAATATCAGATTGAAGGCTCAATATGATACTAAATCTATAAAAACTCAGTTGGCGTCCCTTGACCGAATTCAAAGAAGGGAACTTATTAAAAACGAATTAAAAGCGTTCAGCCAGACAGCACAAGCTGATGTAGTCAATTACCTTGAAAGTAAATCATACTTCAATGAAGCAGAAATAATTCACCGGTTCTGGATTGCAAATGTTATAACCTGTATGGCCAGCGAATCGGTTATTTACGAATTAGCGATGCGAACAGATGTTGCAAGAATTGACATAGATGAAGAACGAAATCTGTTAATGAATGAGCCATCTTCTGCTCCTGATCAAATAAAAGGAACAGATGAGATAGCGTATAATGTTAGCCAGGTGAATGCTCCTGATGTTTGGGCGCTTGGTTTTACAGGTGAAGGAGTTATTGTTTCAGTAATTGATACTGGCGTTAATTACAACCATGATGACCTGGTGAATCAAATGTGGGATGATCCATCTTTTCCAAATCATGGTTGGGATTTTTATAACAATGATAATGATCCGATGGATGATCATAGTCATGGAACACACTGTGCTGGTACTGTTGCCGGCGATGGTTCAGCCGGTTCGCAAACCGGAATGGCACCAGATGCTCAGATTATGGCTCTGAAAGTACTTAGCAATTCCGGAAATGGTCTTGAATCAAATGTCTGGGAAGCTATTGAATTTACTGTTGATCATGGCGGTGACATCATATCAATGTCATTGGGCTGGCCCCATAGTTCAAATCCGGATAGGGCTACCTGGAGAACTACTTTAGACAATGCGCTCGCTGCGGGTGTAATTGCTGCTATAGCTGCAGGCAACGAAGATGGAAACATTAATGATCCTGACGATGTGAGAACGCCTGGTGACTGTCCACCGCCATGGCTGCATCCTGATCAGACACTTCAGGGAGGTATTTCTGCTGTTGTTTGTGTGGGAGCTACAGACTCTAACGACAATATTGCCAGTTTTTCGAGCCGCGGCCCTTCAGAGTGGGAATCTATCGACCCTTATTTTGATTATCCATTCAATCCTGAGATGGGTTTGATACGCCCTGATGTTTCTGCTCCAGGAGTAAATGTTAAATCATGTGATTATAGTAATACAAGTGGGTACTCTTTTAAAAGCGGAACATCAATGGCAACGCCTGGTACGGCTGGAGTTATGGCACTATTGCTATCTAAAAATATTAATCTGACACCGGAAGAAATAACTATCGCATTGGAAACTACAGCGATTGATTTAGGAACCCCTGGAAAAGACAATGTTTTTGGCTCAGGCAGGATTGATGCTTTTGAGGCGATCAATAATACAAATTATCCAGGACCTCTTTATAGTAGTCATACAATTAGCGAGGATAACAGCAATGGAGAAATTGAATCAGGAGAAAGCGTATTATTAAGCATTGAAATGTTTAATGGTAGTGAAGATTCATTCAGTGATGTTGATGTAATGATTTCATCCCCCTCATCTTATATATCAATTACTGATAATATCGAGTCATACGGAAATTTCGCACCAGGAGAATATATAAGTATATCAGATGGTTTTGGGTTTGATGTTGTGGAAGGAACACCTGGTAATAAAGTGATTAACATAGATGTTGAGGCAACTGACGGAGTTGAATCATGGACCAGTACTTTCAATTTGCTTACTTACGGACCCGATTTGGAATTCGGTAATTTATCAATTGACGATGCAGCACAGGGAAATGGTAATGGAAGACTTGATCCTGGAGAAACGGCTGATCTTGTTATGGAGGTGCACAATAATGGCCAGGCAAACAGTTCAAACGTTGTTGTTGATCTCGGGATTGTTAGTGATTTGGTAACGGTGGTTACTGGTCAGCAAACCATTCCACAAATATTATCAGAGGATTTTGAAACGGCAAGTTTTACAGTAACTGTTGATGATGAAGCCCCGATTGGTAGTTATGTTAGTTGTGATTTTGACCTATTAAGTGGAGTATTCACAAACTCCTTAAGCTTAACACTGAAAATTGGTTTAATTATTGAAGATTGGGAGAGCAATTCATTCAATCAATTTAACTGGACATTTGATGATGATGCCGACTGGGTGATAAGTAATGAAAACCCGTATGAAGGTGAATTTTGCAGTCAATCAGGCAACATTACACATAACCAATCAACCTCACTTATTTTATCGTATACTGTGGGTGCTGATGATAGCATTTCGTTTTATAAGGAAGTATCCTCTGAAGCCACTTACGACTTTTTGTTTTTCTACATTGATAATGTGAAAAAGGGAGAGTGGTCTGGTGAGGTGGCGTGGAGCAGATCTGTTTATGCGGTTAGTGCCGGGACGCATACTTTTAAATGGGAATATTATAAAGATGTATTTGTTAGTGATGGCGATGATCGTGCAAGGATTGATTTTATTTCTCTTCCGCCGGGATTAATGCCAACAGTTTTTGCGGGTGATGACGCAAGCATATGCTTTAATGAAACGTATAGCCCCGCAGCTACCGCTGAAAACTATAATAGCCTCGAATGGACAACTTCAGGGGATGGTATATTTGACAATGAAACAATACTTAATCCTGTTTATACTCCCGGCACATTTGATATTGAAAATGAATCCGCAACCTTAACTTTAACAGCATTTGGTGATAATGGAAATACATCCAGCGATTTGTTATTAGAAATTGAGCTGATTCCTGAAATTCCGATAACTCCTGAGGGTGAAGTATTATTATGTGTGAATTCTGGTGAATCGGTCTATAATAGCACACCAACCGAAGGATATACATATGAGTGGGAAATTATACCTGCTTCAGCAGGCTCTACATCAAGCGATTCCGCATCCGCAATTATCAGCTGGAACGAAACATATACAGGAGATGTCGAAATACAAGTAAAATCGATTAATGTATGCGGTGAAAGTGAGTTTTCAGATCCTTTAATAGTGACCATCCTTGGAGCTCCTGACGCTCCGGAAATGCCATTAGGCGAAAACACTCTTTGTATAAACCCGGAAGAGAGCACCTATGAAACTGAAGCGAATACTGAATATTCATATACTTGGGATATTAATCCACCAGAAGCTGGTACAACTGAAAGTGATTCAGCAATTGCTGTTATATACTGGAGTCAGGATTTCACTGGCGAAGTCCAAATTCGTGTTATGGCGATAAGCGAATGTGGAGAAAGCGAATTTTCAGAACCGAATACAGTTACCATTTATAACAATCCGGAAGTAAATCTGGGAGAGGATACGGAAGTATGTATTGGTAACTACATTGTACTCGATGCAGGAAATGAAGGTGCTACTTATCTCTGGTCTACAGGTGAAACAACCCAGGTGATAGATGTTGATACAACGGGTATGGATGAAAATAACAACCGGGTAATTAGCGTTCTGGTTACGGATATAAATGGCTGTTCATCGGAAGATGAAATTATGATTAGCTTTTTTGATTGCACAGGAATTCATGATTATAATGGACTTACTGATTTAGAAATTTTCCCGAACCCGAACAATGGAACATTCACAATACAATTGAGCGCTGCTGAACCCCAGGAATCAAATATTGAACTCATCAATATGCAGGGCAAGGTGGTTTATAAAGACCGGATCATGCTTATGAAAGGACTGAATTCGGAAAAAATACAGATGGACCAACTTTCTAACGAGGTGTATTATTTGCGAGTTGTGAGCGAAAAAGGCATCGTCACTAAAAAAATGATTGTTAGAAAATAAAATGATTGATAACAGCTGATATTGCAAAACCCTGTTGAAAGACAGGGTTTTTTACTTAACCGCTGATCAGAATTCCAGCGGTTTTTTTAATACCCGTAAGAGGTGACTGTATGCTTTTGAAATGACAATACTGTATGATTTTCCTTCTAATTCATAGATTTTTCCGGTATCCTTATCCGTTAACAGCAATTTGAATTGTTCATCCACATCCATATCCAACGAAACCCTGTATTTCTGCAACAGTATTTTAAGTTTGGTAGTGTTACGCATGGTGTTTTAAATGATACAGCAAAATAAAGGAAATGATTGTTTGAAATATGGTATTTGGAAGAATAAACTTTATCACTGATATCACGGTTTAAAAAATTGATGTAAGGCAGAACGCTCAATTATACTACTAATCATGCCATTACTTTATATAATGTTTTTCATTCATTGATTTTAGTTATAATAGTTATCTGATAAATGATATATGGCTTATCTACAGATGATTTGGAATCATTCTATACAATTACTTACAAAAATATAATTTTTGTCAACAATGTCCATTGAGTGAAATGATCATCCCATCGTTAAAAGTCTTATCAGGAAAAATTATCTATCAAAAAGTTGATGTGGTTATTGAACACATCAATGTGAAATTTAATTTGCTTGGCAATAATATCGAACTTGTAAGGTCACATCCAAAGATTAGAAATATAGTCGCAAATCTGATGAATCTGGATATAACAACTCATACTAGATTCAGCAACACAAGATCATTGAGTGAAAACAACTTTGTGAGTTTGTATTTTGCCATTAAACTGAAATCTACAGAAGTGCATCCCATTGACTGCATTGATCCCAAAACTGTTTATTTTTTGCGGTTCAATGTTAGATATTTGAATCAGTTGACCTGAAGTATTGAATACTGCAATATCTGGCCCTAATAAATTTGGGTTACTACATTTTAGATATAAAGTATTTTGAGTAGTATAAAAAACCACATCTGGTTTATCAAAAAGAACATCGCCAGCATCAAGAGAGATTTCATTTGAAGTCAGATCATCATAACCATTAAGTATTTCCGCTTTTATGGTCACTGAAACTTCGTTGGCATCATCTGTATTTCCTGACAAGGTAATTGTAGCTTGAGATGCATTCAAATAGCTTACTGATTCGATGTTCAGACCGGCTGGAGCATTGTTTAATACAAAGTGTTCGTTTTCCAGGATTGACTGGTTGAAATAATCATCTGTTAAAATGATCTCAAATTCTGGGAAAGAATTTGATAATTCTGCTGATGGAAAAAGCAAAGAACCTGTGATGTTGTTGTCAATCCATTCCACCCTGTTGAAGAACCAGTTTTCAAAAAACGCTACTTCATCATTGTAATCATTCTCTTCCCAATCATAATTAGGCCACACATATACTCCCAAAATAGGCCATCTTTCATAGTTTCTCTGCTGTGCTTCATCAATATAGTTAACAATTGAATCGATAGCATATTCAAGCTTAGCGTTACTTAATTCATTTTGTCTCAATTGTTGCCACCTGGTATAAAATAAATCTTCAAAATAGCTGTCTTCCATCAGGCGTTTCCACCAAAACATAATTCCATATTCATGTGGCTCAACTATTGGGTACATCCAGCCTGCGTAATCAATTCCCGGAGGCCAGTAATCAACATTAGCGTAACCCAGATTGAAATCCCATGCAGGGCCCGCAAATAGCTTCCCTCCATCGCTGTCTTTCTGTTTGTAAAAAAATGTACTGTACCTGTAAGCATCAACTTCCTTAGAAACTTCGTTTAAAATCATCTGGTCGACAAACGAAGATGTATTAAAGAAGTTGTTGTAACCCTCATTGGGGTCTTCAAAATTTGAATAGGTCAAAGTGTTTTCCGAAGTTGAGATATAATCCTCAATATAATTTCTCTGTTGCCAAACGATATCTTCTGCTTTGGGATAATAAAACTGAAATGTGATATTCATGGCGTTGGGGTAAGGTGGTGTTGGAATTGATTTCCAACCATCTGTACCATAAACAAAACCAGGGTCGATTTTATCTACCTTTACAATATAACCGCCTGTAAGATCATCACCAGAAATTTCATCAGGTTTTAATTTATTGATATCTACCCGGTTTTCATTCTTTTTGATTTTTTCCATAAGGATGTAAACACCTTTGTAATCGTCATTGACAATCACTTCGCAATAGGCCATGCGTGTGCAATAGGGATCAAGTTTGCTGCCCATATAAAAGGTGATAAAATTCCTGAGCATCGATTTGTCGGTGTATGGCGCATACAAAACCCAGTCGCTTTCCTCAGGCATCCCAAGGAGTGACGCGTCCAGGTCGTCGCCTTGCGCATCTCTTGTTTCGATACCATAGGATTTCTTTGGAAACATCTGCGAACTGTTCCCTCTGATTTCAATTCCGATAAGTCCATCGTAATTGTTTGGATTATCATACTGGTTGTTCATATTGCCAAAGCCATTATCAATAATACCCATGGTACCTGTGATTTTTGGCTCATCAGGTATTTCGACCCCATTTGTATTGATGATTATGATTGGCAAATTGGAAGTCAGGCCAATGGAATTGCCAGATGACACCCTTATCGCATCGTCAAGGAGCCATGGGATATCAGGAGTTGTACCAAGAAAATCAAAAAAGATAACCATACGGGCGTAATCAGTAGCTGATGTTCCCGAGAAGTCAAACTCAAGTTCGTCCCATTCGCCGGGGGTTGGCGTTTTTTCAATTTCCACCCATGATGTGTTGTCAGTGTTTTCAAATTTCAACAAGATGTTACCTCCAGATGCAGGGGCCAAAATTTTGAGCCTATAGATTGGGAATTCTTCAAAGTCAACAGGGCTTGAAAAATCTGTTAGAATAAGATCATAAGCATTTTCACTTGTGGTTATTTCCAGACAATGAAGCGAGGGGTTGATGCCTAGTTGGTTCGGGTTTTCAATTACATTGTCATCTCCAGCAGAAATAACCCATTCTACATTAACGCCATCCCAATTGGCAATGGTGTCAATAACCTGCGAGTAAACCTGATTTGTGAATAAAAAAAAGAATATTAGAAAAAATAAATAGTTGAGCCAGGAAATCCTCATATTATAAATATTTCCTTTCTTATTTTTAAATAAATAATTCTTCACCATCAATTTTACATATTGTATCATTCTAAATTATAGCTATTAATCACCGGTAAAAGTATTCTTCTTTAATGATTAATCTCAAATAAACAAGCAGTGCATCAGCGGAGATTTGCACTGCTTGCTCAAAAATGAGAAAACTACTTAGTATTTAAAATCACAAGACGCTACATTATTTTACAATGAACTTAGCAAAATATTGTTTGCCATCATTTCCATTAGCGTGCAGTGTGTATATTCCTGCCGGGAAATCACTAATGTTAATTGAACTGTTAACTTTCTCAGACTGATAAATTAATTGACCTACTACAGAGTAAATGCTAACGTCATTTAAATTTGCTGCATTTTCCAAATAAAGAACATCGCTTGCGGGATTTGGATAAACATTGGTGCGAACTGCTGTCTGATTGATAACCCCAGATGGATTGAGCAATACAAGATTATCAAAATAGAATAGTCCAGGCACAAGATGGCCTTCACCGCCTATTTGAATAACCACCTGATCATAGTCTTCCCTGTCTGCAGCTTCACTGAAATCAAAAGTCAATGTTACCCAGGTATCAAATTCGTCAACAGTTAATTTTACTTCTGTTTGAGTTGTCCAGGCGTTACCACCTAAAAGGCTGTTCTGCAATTTCATGGCAACAGTTGGAGTAAGGTCGCCAGAATAATCATTTGATGAAGGTAATTTAACCATTAAATCAAATTGATTCCGTTCGGTAAGATTCATCCTCCAATCAAGAACGAACTGTGCATTCGTCCATTCAAAAGTTCCTGATCTGACATAATCAGCTATGTGATTTTCCGGGTCGGCTGGGTCTTCAACAATTGGTAATGCGGTTAAATCAGGGGCGTCCTGAAACCACCATGTTGGAATTGTACTATAGCCATCATCTTCGAAATTTTCCTGGACGTCTTGGGCGAGGTAAGGTTTTGGCTCCGAGCCTCCTTCAAAAGCCATATTATCCCAGTAATATGTTTCTCCTGTTCCGTTTGAATCAAAATTGAAGAACATAGAAGCTTTGTTGTATGAGCTGGCAAAATTCAGTTCAGCAGTTCCTGGGGCTTCATTACTAAAGTCAAAAGTTAATTCTTCCCATTCCATCGCAACGGTGGTTAGTGCCTCTGTTTCACATGTTACGGTTTCATCATTTGATGCTTCGACTTTGAGACGGATAGGAGTGCCTGCTGTTGGTGACCAAACATTCACGGTCATTGTTGTTGCTCCTTCAGCGAAAGGAATTGGATTAGGAAAACCTACAGTTCCGCCAACTGTTGTTCCAGCCCATGTTTCAGCGCCTTCAGTTTTAATTGTTTTAGCAACATGGTTTTCTGAATCAGTAGGGTCAACAACGATTTCCGAAGAATTACCACCAAAATCGGTTAAACCGTAATTTACATTTTCATCTTCGAAAGTGACCGGAAGAGTGACTGGGTCACCGACAGCGCCTTGTTCAAAATCAGGCCCTATTATATCGTCAAAATAAAAGGTGTTCTCCACCATTGTCGCAAAATCAAAGAAAATCACGATTTTGTCATAGGTGCCAGATGCAGCACCGGTAAAATCATATGATAATTGTTGCCATTCATTTGGAGTTGTGACATTTCCCATAACTTCGGTAGAAACCGAAGGGTTTGCACTCGATTCCAACTTGAATAAAACCTCGCAAGCAATAGGTGAATACACTTTTAATTGAAAAGTAGTTCCTGTTGAAAAATCAATTGTTCCATCAACAATTGTATAAACATGTGTCCATTGGTTGGTTGCAGCGCGAACCCACTCGGCAACACCAGCGCTGGTGTTAATACCTCCAACAAAAGGATTGGCAATAACCGTCGGAATATTGGGGTCCCCTAAAAAAGTTTCATTTTGATTCTCATCAAAATCGTTATAGATGTATTGTGCATTCACAGAGAATACAAACATCATTACTGTTAGCAAAGCATAAAAGCGTTTCATAATATTTTATTTAATTTATTATTTGTTTAAAAGAGCCTGGCATAAATTACCAGACTCTTCAAGATTTTTATGGTTAGATTAGTTAATAACCAGTTTTTTAACAACGTTTGTGTTGGTTGTAGTATCGTAAATGTTCAACAAATAAATGCCTTTGTACATATCATTTAAATTGATCGTAGTTGTACCGCTGACATTATCCTGATAAACAGATTTACCTGTAAG
>PKSW01000018.1 GCA_002869465.1 Marinilabiliales bacterium | reverse complement strand
GTATCGTTAATGTACAATGGATCAATAATCCAGAATTCATCCTGTTTGCCAAATTTCTCTCGAAGTACTTTAAAAACTTCTTCCCATTGTTCCTGGGTAACAAATCGCTCGTTGGCGTCGGGGTTTTCCACTTCCATATCGGGTATCAGAGAACCTTTCAGGTATAGCAGGGGCAGTATCCGGTTCATGAATTCCAGGATACCTGTTTTGGATTTGTTTTCGATGGTGTCGAGGTAATAGCAATACTCGTTGGCAACGGTTACCAGTTCGAGGATGGGTTTGCTGAGTGTGATATCATCGGGATAAGATTCTTTGGGCATGGTCGCTGATTTGAATTGATGGCAAAATTAAGAAAAAGAAGGGGATAGGTTTTTAGTTAATGGGGTAAAAACAAAGATAAACATCAAATATTTTGGATTATATAGGTGGTGAGAAATTGTTTTTTTTATTTTTGCACCCTCATTGCGGCGAGGTAGCTCAGTTGGTTAGAGCGTCGGATTCATAACCCGGAGGTCCCGAGTTCAATTCTCGGTCTCGCTACTACAAAACCCCTTTAAACCAAGTTTAAAGGGGTTATTTTATTTACTGGATACAGTTTGGGTACAAAAACGAATCTTCACATCTGATTTTTTAACCAGGTAAAAAATAATGATGTAATATTTATGATTCTGCCTGCTATCAGATCTGAAATTTATTAATTTTAATGAATTATCCGTATAACCTATTACAAACGAATTTAAAAAACATTGAAACTACTGCTTACATGCCCGAAATGGGTGTTATTTGACACTTGTATATATATAGAGAGTATTCAGAATAAAGGAGTTATAAAACAAATTCATGCAGCAATTGACAATCAAATCATATTTTAAAAATTCAGGGTATGAAAATTAAATCTTTAAAAACAGTTTTAGCAACTTTAATGATTATATGTATTGTTTCTTGTGAGAAAAGCCCAGAGATGGAATTAACTAACTACCAATCTTATGGTGGACATCGTTATGCAATAACATCAGATAAACTTAATTGGGATGCAGCAAAACAATTTGCAGTGGAACAAGGTGGCTATCTGGTTATCATTGACAGTAAAGAAGAAAATAGTTTTATACTCGAAAATTATCGTATTCCTCTAATAGTCGATGAGGATATCCTTTGGATTGGATTATCTGATGAATCGGAAGAAGGAATTTTTAGATGGGTAAATGGAGAAATTCCAACTTACACAAATTGGGCTATCGGGGAACCTAATAACGATTATGGCACACAAGATTATGGACATATGTATCTGGATGGCACCTGGGATGATGCAGAAGTAAAAGATTGCTATGCAATCATAGAATTTGATAATTGATAGGTTATTGTTTAATTGTGAATATTCTCATCGGAATAATTTAATCTAACTTTTTTGTGAGGGAGGGAGATTTTTAAACTATTATCCATTTAAAGGTTGCATCAATTTAAGTTGTCAATTTAAAGCAGCTCCTACTAACATTAAATAAAAGATACTAAATGAGCGATATATGCTCGGTCAAAATTTCAAAGTTAAAATAAGTTATGAAACCGCTCAATATGAGACATATACCTATAAAAACAACCTAAATAACCAGGCAGTTTTGGGAAATTGTGTACAACCGTGATGAAGCATTGAGCTTACGCTTCAATGGCATCGTTGTCGAAAACCTTATCAATCATTCTTATGGGCCAGGGTGGTCCGCTTACGTAAGATGATGAACAAGCCGCAATATTCAATGAAATTGTCAGGAGCCGTTTGATGGTGATAGCTGCCATCGCTAGCACAAAACCCTCTTTAAACATTAAATTTAAAAGGGTTTTATTTTTATTGGGTACGGAATGGGTACAAATAATGTAGGCTTTGGTACAGGTGGTGCTACCCTAGATACTTTGAAATTCCTGTATAACAAGCGTTTACGGTAATTTTTGTTATGCTGGTTTAGGCGGATGGTAATTATTTCTTTTATTACAGATAAAAGCCTGCCCTTAGGGGTGGGCTTTTTTATTATGGTTTGTACAAATATTGAATATAATAGCCTATATTTGACCTATTATCTATTTTCATAGGCAATGGTTTTAGTTAATCTGGGAAAGAAAAGGGTGGATGCCAATCTGCCCTTTTCGTATTCATATGTTGTCATTTGGCAAGTAATTCTAATTTGACAAGAATTTATGTTATGCTAATAAATTTCACCTAATTTCTTCCCGCCCATCTAAATACTTTGCAAATCGTCCCATTTGACGTGAATGAACATTGTCATGTCTTGTCCATGGCCAGCCACCAAATTGAGTCTTTCGATAATCAGAAAAGGCTTGTTGTATTCCTGAAGCATCATTCATCACAAATGGACCATGTTGCACTACTGGTTCGTTAATGGGTTTACCCTGAAGCAGCAAAAGGAAAGCATCTTCATTGCCATTTTCTATAAATACCGATTGATCAGCTAATAATTGAATTGAATGATATGGTTTTACATTAACTCCAGCAATATTCATTTCAGAGCCTTTATAAAAATAAATAGAACGGTTCACTTCAAAAGAAGCAGTTGGAATAGTCCACGAACCTTTGGCTTCAATCTTTATCAACCAAATCGCTATTTCATTATTTG
>PKSW01000087.1 GCA_002869465.1 Marinilabiliales bacterium | reverse complement strand
GAATTTGCTGTTCCCAGTCGATAGAAACATCCGGGGATAAGCTGGGTGTAACGTGCAAAATCTTCTACCGTGGTTCTGATGTCCAGTTCTTTCACCTTATCTTTCCCTATAAACTCAATAGCTGCATTTTTTGCAATCCCGGTCACTTTATCATCATTTATCAGAAATGGATATCCTTTATCAATAACCACTTCGCAAGTTGTTCGAAAGTCAGAAGCTGTTTTTTGTGCAGTTAGGATGATGAGTGCATGTGCTTTCTCCCGCCAGTCTTCATCAAATGTTCTAAAAGTGCCGTTAATTTTTACTTCCGAAGGAATCAAATTGCAAGCACCGTCCCCAATAAGACGGCCAAAAGCAAGCACAGTAGGTATTTTTTCAGATTTATTTTCAGCAATCACCTTGTTTAAGTCCACCAGGATTTGGGCGGCAGCCAAAATCGTATTATCATATGTATCTGGTATGGCCGCATGTCCACCTTTTCCTCTAATATGAAGGTTCACCTCATCTGATGAAGCCATATACAAACCACTTCTGAATCCCAGTTGGCCCACTTCAAGATCAGGAAAAACATGTTGCGCACAGATGGCTTCGGGTGTGGGGTTTTCAAGAATACCTTCATTGATCATGCGCAAGGCACCCCCCGGCACTAGTTCTTCGGCAGGCTGGAAAATGAATTTAACAGTACCTTCAAAATCATTTTTTAATTCATTCAATATTTTTACGGCGCCAAGCAGGCAAGTCATATGCACATCGTGCCCACAGGCATGCATAACTCCTTTATTGAGTGATTTATAGGGGAGGTCGTTTTCTTCAGAAATAGGCAATGCATCCATGTCAGCCCGCAACGCGATCACTTTTTTTGAAGGGTTCTTACCTTCGATAAGTCCGGTTATGCCGTAACCACCTATTCTGGTTTGATGGGGAATATTCCAGCTATCCAACAATTGTGAAATGTATGCTGCCGTTTTATGTTCATGTTCGCTTAGTTCAGGATTTGCATGCAAATGCCTCCTGATGCCTACAAGAAAATCAACGTCATTATGAACCCGGTTTTTTATTTGATCTTTGCTTAACACTTGATAATTTCTATGCTAACAAATGTACAATTATTCACCAAAAAAATCATTTCCATGGTTCAATGTGTCAATGATCTTTTTTTATCAATATTTTTGCAGCATGGAAAATACGAGATTAGACCGTGTTTCTAAATTATTGCAAAAAGATTTGGGAGAGATTTTGCAGTATGATCTGAAGCATGTCACAAAAAATTCAATGGTTACTGTAACAAAGGTGAATGTAAGTCCTGACTTGTCCGTAGCCAAAGTGTATTTGAGTTTGTTTGCTACGTCCGACAAGAAAGCACTACTAACTGCTATTAAGCGTCGCTCAAAAGAAATCAGGGGAAAACTGGGTTTTCGTATCAAAAATCAAATGCGTGTGGTCCCTGATCTGCAGTTTTATGAAGATGATTCGCTCGACTATATTGAAAATATCGATAACCTGCTGAAGGATTAAGAATCAAAAAGCATCTCCTGCAAAAATGATTATTCTGAAATAAAGTAATTTAATGCAATACGATCCGATTAAAAGAAAACTGGGTAAGGTATTCAACGCAACCCCGGCACTACGAAAGCTATTTTACAGATTATTAGATGTGTTGCTGCTCCGCTCGTGGCATATCCGCAGGGCCATAAAACAATGGGTAAAAGATAATGAAGGGCCCAAAAAAATACTGGATGCAGGCTCTGGTTTTGGTCAATACGATTATTACATGGCCACAAAATTTAAAGATTGGACTATTAAGGGGATTGATGTTAAAGATGAACAAATTGCTGATTGCAATCAGTTTTTCTCGAGGATAGGATTAAATAATGCGATTTTTGAGGTAGCTGATCTGACGAAATTTGATGAACCGCAAACCTATGATATGGTACTTTGTGTGGATGTGATGGAGCATATAGAAGAAGATGAACTTGTTTTAAAGAACTTTTGTTCATCGTTAAAAGCTGGTGGATTCTTATTGATTTCAACCCCTTCAGACCAGGGTGGATCGGATGTGCATCATGACCATGAACACGAAGATGGAAGCCAGTCGTTTATTGACGAACATGTGCGTGATGGTTATGGGATTGAAGAAATTGCGGCTAAGATGAAACGAGCGGGTTTTTCAAAAACAGATGTGCATTATCAATATGGAAAACCCGGTAAAATAGCCTGGCGACTGAGCATGAAATATCCGATTATCATGCTGAATACTTCCTATATATTTTTTATCATTCTGCCTTTTTATTATTTGCTGACCTACCCGGTAGCTTTCATTTTAAACATCATTGACGTAAACAAACCCCATAAAACAGGTACCGGCCTTATTGCCAAAGCCTGGAAATAATTGATGCAATTAAATAAATCGGATATTTGTTCGTATTTTGTAGATAAATCACTTTAGATGAATCTCTCACTTTTCATAGCAAAGAGGTATCTCATTTCAAAGAAATCGCACAACCTGATCAATGTAATTTCTCTTATCACCGTTATGGGATTAACCATTGGTGCCGCTGCTTTGATCGTCGTATTATCGGTATTTAATGGTTTCGAAAGCGTGATCAAATCCATGTACAACATTAT
>PKSW01000174.1 GCA_002869465.1 Marinilabiliales bacterium | reverse complement strand
TGAACTTGACTTAGCAGGAGAACCACGTATTTTCAATTATAGGGTGGATATGGGTGCCTTTGAGTGGAATACCTTTGTAGGGATGGAGGAGTATGGACATTTGATCCCTGAGTTAGCACTTTGGAATTTCCCCAATCCTTTCGCTGCCTCAACCTGCATCACGTACGAATTACAACAAACTTCCGCGGTTCAAATCACTATTTATAACTATCAGGGTGAACTGATTGAAGTAATCCCTGAAAAGCGTCAAGTCAAGGGTAATCATAATTTAATCTGGCAAACAGAAAACCTGTCTCCAGGGCTATATTACTGCAAGTTGAGAGCTGGAAATAGGGTACAAACATTGAAAATGATCAAACTATAATAATAAACCCATGAAAAAGTTAATCCTCTTTACGTTGATTATACTGGGAGCGTACACTTTAACAGCTCAAACCACAAACAAACCCATCATTACAAAATCCATCTACTACGGAAAATCAAAACCCATACGGGAAATGAACATTATTTTACCGGGCACCCATCCGAAGGAGCAAGAAGTGATTGCTAATTTCTATTCATCAGGAAAATATGATGTCAAACAAATTAACAATAAGTCAGCCGTACCAAAGACAACGCTTCAAAGATATCAGGGGTCTTTAAAAAGCAAGGGACCTCAATTAAATTTTGAAGGAATCGATAATGTTAACGGTATATTTCCAGCAGATCCCAATGGCGATGTAAGTGAAAGCTATTATATGCAAACTGTCAACAATTCATTTGCTGTGTGGGATAAAAGTGGAAATCTAATTTATGGCCCGGTTGATAATAAAAGTTTATGGGAAGCGTTGCCCGGTCCCTGGCATTCTATCAATTGGACCGACCCTGTTTTTAGGTATGATTATTTAGCAGGCAGGTGGGTGATATCCAGTATGTCGATAAATAAAAACCAGGAACTATATTATGAGATGGTAGCTGTTTCAGAAACAAATGACCCACTTGGTGCATATAATTGTTATGTTTTCCAATTTGATTTGATAAATGATTATCCAAAATTATCTGTCTGGCATGATGGGTATTACATTACCTATAACATGTTTGAGAATAATCCTGTGTCTTACTATAACTCCCTTGTGTCTGTTGTAGACAGGGATGCCATGATAGCGGGAGAATCGGAAATTACTATGATAGAATTTGCAATGCCCGACCCAGGAGATGTAGCATTTTTCCCTTTAGCTGCTGATTTGAGAGGTGATAATATTCCTTATGACAGCCCATGTTACATTGTTGCAATTAATGATCACGACACAATAAATCCTTGGTTCTTATCACTTGATGTTTATGAGTTTAGTACAGACTGGGATGTGCCTGCTAATTCAAGTTTAAATCATGTGTCTCAATATGATATTGGCGATGTAGAGCCAATTGTTGACTTTGGCCCTGGGGCTCCTCAGCCAATCAATGATAAAAATGTGGTAACCATACCGCTCTTTATGATGTACCCTGCAACATACCGTATGTTTGAAAATCATGAAAGCATGGTTTGCTGCTTAACAATATATGATGGCAACATCCATTACCTTAAATGGTTCGAGCTAAGGAAAGAAACTGGCGACTGGGATGTTTACCAGGAAGGTAATTATGCACCTGATGACAGCCATCGTTACCAGCCAAGTATATCCATTAATGGAAATGGGGATATAGCCATGGGTTACACTGTTTCGGATGAGGAAACTTTTCCATCAATAAGAATGACCGGACGGCGGGCTGGTGACCCGCTGGGTGTGATGACCTACCAGGAACTGGAATTGTTCACGGGATTAAACTACATTAATACATATCAGACTTCTTTTGACCAGAACCGTTGGGGTGATTATGCCTCCATGATGGTAGACCCTGTTAATGATACTACATTCTGGTTTACAAATATGTACCCAAAAAGCCAGACGAACTCTGGAAACTGGGGCACACGTATTTTTGCTGTTGACCTTACAGAAGATTTTGAAAACGTAACAGCTTACGCAGGGATCGATACAATGATCTGCTACAGTGATTACATTTTCATCACCCAAGGAGAGGCAACAAATTATAACGCTATTCAATGGATTACCACGGGAGACGGGAGTTTTGTTATCGATAATATACCCAATGCGAAATATTTAAGAGGGGGACAGGACATAGCTAATGGACAGGTTCAGCTGATAATTCACGCAAGTGGTTATGAGCCTGGAAGTGTAGCAATTGATACCATGACACTGATTCTTGATCCTTGTACAGGAATTGAAGAATCAATAGAGAATGAATTGAAATTAACTATTTCCCCAAACCCTACCACTGGTATAGTTACAGTTAAGGCATATACGGGAATTAATCAGTATGTTATATTGCTTGTATATGATTCACAAGGTAAGCAGTTGTTTACAGAGGAAGTAATTACGAAAGCAACGAGCTATACTCGTAAACTTGATTTTTCATTTAAGGATGATGGTATTTACTACTTCAGGCTTGAGACCGAAAATAATTTATTAACCGGAAAACTTGTAAAAACTCATTAAACTCATTTGACTAAAATACATTGCTACTATAATGCTTCGGTTAATTAAAGGAGGATTTTATCCTCCTTTTTTTGTCTGGTAGCCAATGGGAAG
>PKSW01000012.1 GCA_002869465.1 Marinilabiliales bacterium | reverse complement strand
TCATCCATCTGGTCGGATATTAAAGAAGCCATCGCCGGCACTGAAAGGGATTTTACAGAAACACCATTGGGTAAATCCATTTTTCTATTAGCCGTACCCATGGTACTGGAAATGGTGATGGAATCCGTATTTGCAGTCGTTGATATTTTCTTTGTATCAAAGTTGGGTGCTGATGCTGTCGCTATAGTAGGATTAACTGAGTCAGCCATGTCTATTGTTTACGCACTTGGGGTTGGGCTTGGTATGGCCACCACTGCCCTCGTTTCGCGACGCATCGGGGAAAAGAAAAGTAAAGAAGCCGGGATGGTCGCTTTTCAAGCCATTGCCATTGGAATTATCATTTCACTATTAATTGGAATACCAGGTTTCTTTTTCGCAAAAGGCTTCCTCAATTTAATGGGTGCTACTGACCTGATGATTGAGAATGGATACTGGTACCCAGCCATTATGTTTGGTGGCAATATGGTGATCATGCTATTATTCATTAACAATGCTGTGCTGAGAAGTTCAGGAGATGCTGCATTATCCATGCGGGTTATGTGGATTGCCAATATCATCAACCTGATCCTTGACCCATTACTCATTTTCGGAATCGGGCCATTTCCAGAACTTGGCCTAATGGGAGCAGCCATAGCTACAACAACAGGAAGGGGAATCGCTGTACTGTACCAACTATATATCCTTTTCAGAGGCAAACACCGGATTAAGCTTTATCTGGATAGTATCCGGATCAGAGCAGGTATTATGCTAAAACTACTCAAGATTTCCGGAGGGGGAATATTGCAGAACCTAATAGCTACATCCAGCTGGATATTTCTTGTCAGGATCATTTCAGTCTCAGGTCCTGATGCATTGGCCGGTTACACCATCGCAATTCGCATCATCATTTTTGCATTACTCCCAGCATGGGGACTGAGCAATGCTGCATCAACGCTTGTTGGCCAGAACTTAGGTGCCAAAAGCCCAGATCGTGCAGAGAAATCAGTTTGGGTAACTGCTTATGCCAATATGATATTTATGGGTTTGCTTAGTTTGATATTAATAGCAGTTCCTGAATTCTGGATAAAGATTTTCATAGACGACCCGAAAGTTATTGCTTACGGAGTTGAATGCCTCCGAATTATCAGCTATGGATTTATAGTATATGGTTTGGGGATGGTACTTATCCAGGGATTTAACGGCAGCGGAGATACCATTACGCCCACCTGGATTAACTTTTTTGCGTTTTGGATGATGGAAATCCCTCTGGCATATTTGTTAGCCATTGTTTTTGATATGGGGCTTGTTGGGGCTTGTATTGCCATTGTTGCAGCTGAATCATCTTTAACACTTATTAGTTTCTATTTTTTCAAAAGAGGTAAATGGAAATCACGTGAAGTTTAAGATACTTATGAATTGATTAAATTTGTCTGGAATCAATTCACAACAACATCGAAAAAGAAGAAAAAAAACGGATAAAGGCTGAACAGAAGCTCAAAAAAAAGGATATAAAAGCGGGTAAACATAAGGCTGAACCTACGAAATCAGCATTGGTGAAATTTGCTGAAAGTATACGCGGTATCATTTATATTATTACAGGTGCTTCTTTAGCAGCAGTGATCATTCTGGGCCAGTCAGGTGCGTTTATCACAATGAACGATATTGTTGAGAACCTGATGCTGGCAACAATCGGCAAATTTGTTTTAATTCTCATTGCTGGCGCCCTTATTATTTATGGTTTTAAAAATTTACGGATATTAAAATAACGAAATGGATAAAGAAATGGACTTTTACGAAAAATTAAGGCTGAAAATTGTAAATTGGCTCGAAACAGAAACGGGCAGAAAAAATAAATGGGCCGAATACTTGTTATTGGTGCCCGATTTCTTTTATATGCTTATCAAATTAGCAACTGACGAAGCAGTGCCCAGCCACGAAAAAGCCAAACTGATTCTGGCTATCGCGTATTTCATTTCGCCAATTGACCTCTTGCCCGAAGCATTTTTAGGTCCCTTAGGTTACTTAGATGATCTCGCTCTTTCCGCGTATGTTTTGAATGGGATCATAAACAAAGTTTCTCCTGAAATCGTTCAAAAGTACTGGATCGGAGATGGAGACGTACTTTTACTTATTAAAGGGGTACTGGCGAAAGCAGATGAAATGATCGGTTCAGGACTTTGGGAAAAGATTAAAAAAGTAGTGAGTTAATTATTTATTTTTATACTATTATCATATAATCGATTACCGTCCTACCGTTTAGCCCTGGGTTCAATTAATATCCAAAACAAAATTTCTATATTTGTCAGCTTCTTTAATTAGGGTAGCAAAAAGCATGAAAATTAAAATATCTATAACTATATTTATCTTATTAATCTTATTGTTCGCATATCTTTTATGGCCGCTAAAATCATCTGAATTCGCTATTGAGTTCAACGAAGACGCCCTCAATCAAAAGAAATCATTCCTGAATGAAATCCCAGATTCCATTAACAAAAACCGTCCTAATATTCTTTTGATCACTGCTGATGATCTTGGCGTTGCCGATGTATCTCTTTATAAAGAGGGAACCATTGAAACTCCCAATATTGAAAAACTTGGATCGGAGGGAGTTGTTTTTGAAAACGCCTATGTTACATCCCCTATCTGTAGTCCTTCGC
>PKSW01000372.1 GCA_002869465.1 Marinilabiliales bacterium | reverse complement strand
TAATTTTGTCTCCCGTTTCGGACAGCGCCCCATGCATTTTTTTGGAGCTATTGGAAGCGTTACCTTTTTCGCAGGTTTTGTCATAGCAGTTTACCTGGCATATGCTAAATTCTTCATGGCTGTTTATAAAATGACTGAACGACCTCTTTTTTACTTCGGATTGTTAGCCATGTTGATTGGTACGCAGCTGTTTTTAACAGGATTCCTGGCAGAAATGGTATCAAGAAATGCACCCGAAAGAAACAATTATCAAATAAAATCAAAGATCAATATAAAAAACAGTTAGATGAAAATACATTTAGTGTCCGGTGGTTGCGGATTTGTTGGCAGAAACATGGTTAAAAGGTTGTTGAATACGACCCAGGATAAAGTTTTTGTGGTTGACGACCTTTCCATCGGAAGACATCCTTCAGAATGGCTTGATAATTTTACAAGCAAAACATTTAAAGATATTGAGATCATAGGTAAAGAAGAACGTTTTTATTTCTGGAAGGGTGATTTCAGGGATTTTCTTTTCGCTTTCCGCACGAATCCGAGTTTTATCCAGGAGAAATACGACCTGGATTTTGATCGTTTTAGTGATGTATTTCATTTTGCAGCCATTGTTGGCGGGCGATTAAAAATTGATGGCGACCCTTTAATGGTAGGCCTCGATTTAAGTATCGACTCTGAATTTTTCTATTGGCTGACCCGCCATAAACCTGAAAGAGTGCTGTACCCGAGTTCAAGCGCAGCCTACCCAACCAGTTTACAAACGGAGGCTGGCGCCATTCAATTAAGAGAAGGTGATATTGACTTTAAAAAGAACCTTGGCACGCCCGATATGACCTACGGATGGACAAAACTTACAGGTGAATTCCTGGCACAGATCGCTGCCAGTCATTATGGAATTCATATTGTTTGCATCAGGCCGTTTTCGGGCTATGGCGAAGACCAGGAATTATCTTATCCGGTGCCTGCTATTGCATTGCGCGCTGCTAAAAAGGAAAATCCTTTTGAAGTTTGGGGTTCAGGAAAGCAAGGCCGTGATTTTGTGCATATTGACGACATCATTGACTTGATATTTATCCTGCTCGACAATGTAGGAGATGGTTCCGCCTATAATATTGGCTCCGGAAAACTAACCTCATTCCTCGATCTTATTAAAGTCTTCACCGGGTTTGCAGGTTACAATCCAACGATCAAACCATTATTGGACAAGCCGGTTGGTGTGCATTCCAGGTATTGCGATATGTCTTTGGTAGAAGAAAAATTCGGGTGGATGCCGAAAATATCGCTGGAAGAAGGCATGCGTCGTGTTTATGAAGCTGCAAAGAAGAAAAGCTAAAGTGACAAATACAAAAAAGAAGACTATTGTTTGTTTTGGCCCCGGGCCTATGTTTAAAGGGGGTATTGCCAATTACAATACATCGCTGGCCAAAGCATTTGACAAACTGGAAGATACAGACGTTCACATAGTTTCGTGGACACAACAATACCCGGCCATCATTCCGCGTGATTTTATCGACCGGAAAAGCAAAGTGGATCAATTGGAGGGAACAGGTATCAAAGTTCATTATATTACCAATTACAACAACCCGGCCAGTTGGAATGCTACAATTAAACTTATTAAAAGCTTACAACCGGATAAGGTCATTTTTCAATGGGCCATAGCCATGCAGGGAATCCCATTGGCTTATATCTCAAAGAAACTTAAAAAATTAAAAACGACTGAAGTCTATTTCGACCTGCATTTTGTGATACAAAAGGAGGGAAGTGCTCTGGACACAGCGCTTACCAAAGCCGGCATCAAACATGCTGATGCTTATATTGTTCATGCCTATAAAACCGCGGATGAGTTGCAGGTGTTATACCCGCATAAGAAGTTTGAAGTAATTGAAAGAGGAGCCGAAATCAAAGGTGATGTAATCAAAGTGCTTAAGCTATACCATCCTGTATATGATATGTTTAAGCCCGATCCGAATTTTGATGTAGCCAAAGCAAAGAAGGAGATGAAATTGAATAAGCATGTATTTCTGTTCTTTGGATTCATCAGGAAGTATAAGGGACTTCATAATGTGATCAAAGCATTCGCAAAGCTTGCAGAGCAGCGTGATGATGTTTCCCTGCTTATCGTTGGCGAATCATTCTGGAGTACACTGGATTCAAAAAAGTTTTCTACACGTATCAAAAATGCTGCCTTCGGCATTGCCAAAAAAATATTCTTAAAGAAGCAGGACGATGAAAGGGATTATAACCCGCTTGCCCTGGTTGAAAAGTTACATTTAGAAGACAAGACATTCATTGATAATGATTTTGTTCCAAACGAAGAAGTCCATAAGTATTTCCAGGTGAGTAACAGCATCATGCTTTTTTACCTGACTGCCACACCTTCTGGTATCGAGTCGATCGCCTATAATTTCAATATGCCGATGCTGGCGACAAATGTGGGCCATTTTCCCGAAACGGTAAAAGATGGCTTTAATGGCTACCTGGCAGAGCCTGATAATATTGACTCAATGACAGAAGCGATGATCAAATCGATTGAAAAGCCCATTGACAGGCAACATGTGGCAGCCACGTCAAAAGATATGAGTTGGATCAATTATGCGAATGAAATTCTCAGATAAGGTATTAATCTTATGAATTTTCAAGGTTTATCCATTCCATTTCATAATTTTGAGAACAGGAATTCCTCATTATGAAATTGAACGATCTTTTTGTCCGGTTTTTAAAGTGGCGCGCCAATCATATCTCTGACGCTTTTTTTGTACTGATACTCAGTGTGTTGATAGGTTTCTTGTCAGGATTAGCCGCCGGACTCCTAAAGTTCACCGTAATTTCCATTCGAGATAAGCTATTTGGTTATTATTCCGATTCGGAACAGATCATCCTGTTGTTTATTTTGCCACTTATTGGTATTTTTCTCACTGTAATTTTCCTGAAATACATCATCAGGGACAATGTCGGGCATGGAGTTCCAAGAATTCTTTATGTAATTTCCAAGTTGGATGCGAGTATGCGAAAGCATAAGCTATTTTCATCACTGGTAGGCGGATCACTCACCGCCGGATTTGGTGGTTCGGTAGGACTGGAGTCACCTATTATTTCTACGGGAGCATCCATCGGATCAACCATTGGACAGTGGTTAAAATTAGGATATAAACATAAAACGCTGCTCATTGGGTGTGGTGCTGCAGGCGCTATGGCTTCCATATTTACAACGCCTATCGCCGCAGTTATTTTTGGATTTGAAGTATTATTATTGGATCTGTCCACTGCATCATTGATTCCATTGCTTATTTCGAGTGTTACAGGTGCGGTCACCACAAAGTTACTCACTTCTGAACAGTACCTGGTCCATTTTAAAGTTTCAGATGAGTTTGCCATTCAGGATATTCCTTATTTCATATTGCTGGGTGTGGTAGCAGGTTTTGTCGCTGTGTACTTTCACTATATGCATTTTAAGGTCATCAAATTCTTTAAACGTTTTACATCCATTTGGGTCAAAGCGCTTGTCGGGGGGAGTGCCTTAGGGGTGCTGGTATATCTGTTTCCACCGCTTTATTCAGAGGGATACGAAGCCATCCGTACCATCATAAGTGGCAATGCAGAAGAATTATTAAACTATACCTTCCTTGATGGCACCCAATTTTATGTAGCATTGATCATATTTACAGCACTCCTGGTTTTCTTTAAAGTTATAGCAACAACACTCACTACCGAAGCAGGCGGCGTGGGAGGTATTTTTGCCCCTGCCGCTGTGATGGGTGGATTTACGGGTTTTACGATCAGTAGGGGGCTGAATGACTTGTTTGAGAACCTGGGCCTGCATGAAGGAAATTTTACACTCGTGGGCATGGCTGCTGTGTTAGGCGGTGTATTGATGGCACCACTTACAGCTATTTTCCTGATCGCTGAAATGTCGAACGGTTATGAACTTATTGTGCCACTGATGATGGCAACTGCCATTGCTTATCTCATCACCAAAACTTTTAACAAACATTCCATATTCACACAATCACTTGCCGAAGGTGGTTTTTTATTTCAGTTTCGCGATAAAACAGTTCTCAATCAATTAAAGATAAGGGAGTTGCTGGAAGAAGATGTAATAACGGTTTCGATCAATAATACCCTGGGTAACCTTGTTGAGAAAATTAAAATCTCAAAAAGAAACTTTTTCGCCACAGTTGATGAACAGGGCACTTTTATAGGCATGATTTTACTGGATGACGTGAGAAAAGATATGTTCAATCATGAAAAGTACGATAAGTCAATTTCAGACTACTTGCATATCATGATGGATGATGAAAAAGTTTCGGTCGATACCGATGTGCAGGACATCTTTAATAAATTCAATAAAACGAACAATTACAATATGGTGGTGGTGGATGGAAATAAATATGTCGGCGTTGTTTCGAGAGCGAATTTGCTGAAAGCCTATCGCGATAGCATGATCTCAAACGATGAGAAATATTAAAGCATTTTATTTTTGTATATGAAAACCATCGTAAAACCGTTATTAAGAGGATAATAAAATAAGAAATGGATATAAAAATCGCTATAAAAGAATCTATTGCCACAAAAACACGATTGATTGAAAACAATGAAGTGATTCAAAAAATTGAACAGGCTGTCCAATTGTGTATAGATGGTTTTAATAATGGAAATAAAATGTATTTGTGCGGCAACGGCGGTAGCGCAGCAGATGCCCAGCACATAGCCGCTGAGTTATCAGGCCGTTTTAATTATGACCGAAAACCGCTGCCAGCAGAAGCCTTGCATGTGAACACCTCCTTTTTAACCGCGGTGGCAAACGATTATGACTACACCAAAGTGTACAGCAGGATGGTTGAAGCTTTTGGTAAAAAAGGAGATATTTTGATCGGTATCAGTACATCCGGTAACTCCGCCAATGTGGTAGAGGCCATGAAAATTGCAAAAGACCAGGAAATGTTAACCATTGGTCTTACAGGAGAGAATGGGGGCAAATTGGCAGGACTCAGTGATGTTTGCATTCAGGTACCCTCCAATAACGTAGCCCGCATCCAGGAATCACATATCCTGATCGGCCACATTTTATGCGAGGAAATTGAAAAAGCCTTATTTCCTAAATAATATTTTATGCCGGATTTTTTAACTGAAATAGATCAAAGCTGGACCTTATTCCTCGATCGGGATGGCGTTATAAATAAACGCCCACCCAACGATTATGTAAAAAGTTGGGCGGAGTTTGAGTTTTTACCCGGTGTGCTGGAAGCGCTTCAAATATTCACAAAAAAGTTTAGAAGGATTATTATCGTTACCAACCAACAGGGCATTGGTAAAAATATCATGACACCAGAAGAACTGCAATGTATTCATGATCAACTGATCCTGGAAGTAGAGAAATCAGGTGGCCGGATTGATGCCATCTATTTTTGTCCTGACCTGGCTACCCGACCCAATAGTTGCCGGAAACCCTCGGTTAAAATGGCTATGCAGGCAAAAATTGATTTACCAGAAATAGATCTTGCCAAAAGCATCATGGCAGGTGATACCTTATCTGATCTGCAATTTGGAAGGAATGCAGGCATGAAGACTGTTTTTATCAATACGAATGATTCTTCTATGCCTGCAACGGAATATGATTTGAATTATCATAGCTTGCATGCCTTTGCCAGAGCAATTAACGCAAACGATTGATTAAAGCCTATTCCTTTACTTATTAACAGGATTTTTCAATTGTTAATAACAATTGTTCAATTTTCACAATTAAATAATCTTTCAAGCGAACTGACTTTTTACATTTGTCCCATACATAAATACATCTGATGTCGCCGGGAATTATATTTGGTATATTTCTTATTTATACACTGGTAATTTTCATTGTTTCATGGATTACATCCAGAAATGCAGATAACCAGAGTTTTTTTATCGGCAACCATAAATCACCATGGTTTGTAGTGGCATATGGCATGATTGGGGCATCTTTATCTGGGGTCACATTTATTTCCATTCCGGGATGGGTGGGCAGCACACATTTTACATACTTCGCTATTGTTCTGGGATATGTGTTTGGCTATGCGGTGATCAGCCTGGTCTTGCTGCCAACATACTATAAACTGAATCTCACCTCGATATACACCTACCTGTTCGACAGGTTTGGCAACAGCGCTTACAAAACAGGATCTGTTTTCTTTTTAATATCCAGAATTATTGGTGCGTCATTCAGAATGTTCCTCGTTGTTAGCGTTTTACAGGTTTTTGTATTCGATCATTTTGGGATTCCCTTCTGGGTTACCGTCATCTTTTTTATCGTTCTTATCCAGCTATACACGCGAAAAGGAGGTATTAAAACCATCATCTGGACAGATACACTTCAAACCACATTTATGCTGGCCGCTATAGTTATCACCATTGGCCTCATACTCTCAAAAATGGAAATCGGGGTAGGGGATATGATCAGCAAAGTCTGGAACAGTGACCTATCCACCATTGTTGTTTCTGACACAGACAGCAAGCAGAACTTTTTCAAACTCTTCCTGAGCGGTATTTTTATAACCATCGTCATGACAGGGCTGGATCAGGATATGATGCAGAAGAACCTGAGTTGTAAAAACCTGAAAGATGCCCGGAAAAACATGACCACCCTAAGCCTGATCCTCGTGCCAGTAAATCTCGTTTTTCTATTCCTTGGTGCTGTATTGTATATCTATGCAGCTGAATTTAAGGTACAACTTCCTGAACTATCAGATCATTTATTTCCTCTTATTGCTTTTGATCATTTGGGTATCGTGGCCGGTGTTGTTTTTATTATCGGCTTGATATCAGCTGCTTATTCAAGTGCTGATAGTGCTTTAACAGCGCTTACAACTTCCTTTTCTATTGACATTATGGAATACGATAAAAAGTACGCTGACAATGAAAAGATGTTGAAAAAAAGGCGCCAGGCTGTCCATTTATTCATGGCACTAATCATTATTTTTGTCATTGTTTTATTTGGAATAATTAATAACCAAGCTGTTATATCACAGCTATTTACACTTGCGGGATATACCTATGGCCCCTTGCTTGGATTGTATGCCTTTGGGCTATTTACAAATATAGAAGTGAAAGACAGGTTCATACCTTTAATTGCGATTATAACACCCGTCATATCCTGGTTCATCAGCCATTATGCCACAAGGATGTTCAATGGTTATGAAATAGGATTTGAGCTTTTAATCATCAATGGAATACTGACATTCATAGGATTATTTTTAATTAAGAAACCAATTGTTAAAACTGTTTAAATATGCCAAACTTTAGATTTATCGCCCTCGAAAAGACACTGTACACACCTGCAGTAAAAGTTGATTATCCGTCAAAAAAAGCATCTGAATATTATGGATCAATGGTATTCAATCAGGCTATTATGCGCGAATACCTTACTACAGAAGCTTACGAAGTACTACAGAGTGCCATTCAGAAAGGCAGCCGGATAGAGAGAAAAGTAACAGATCAGATTGCTTCTGCTATGAAAGCATGGGCACTCAATAAAGGCGTGACACATTATACGCATTGGTTCCACCCATTAACAGGAGCAACCGCCGAGAAACACGATTCGTTTATTAGCCCGATTGAAGAGGGCAGGGCAATCGAGGAGTTTCAGGGCAATTCACTCATCCAGCAGGAACCCGATGCATCAAGTTTTCCGAGTGGCGGTATTCGAAATACATTCGAAGCAAGAGGTTATACAGCCTGGGACCCCACTTCACCGGCATTTATAGTGGAAAATACGCTATGTATTCCTTCGATTTTCGTTTCTTATACAGGTGAATCTTTAGATTATAAAACGCCCTTGCTGCGGTCCATGAAAGCACTGGATGACATTGCAGTGGAAGTGGTGAAATATTTCAACAAGAATGTAAAAAGGGTGTATCCAACATTGGGCTGGGAACAGGAATATTTTCTTGTGGATTCGGCTCTTCAAACGGCACGCCCCGACCTGATGCTGACCGGGAAAACTGTTTTTGGTCACTCATCGGCCAAAGACCAACAGTTATCGGATCATTATTTTGGAACTATTCATGACAGGGCACTTGCTTTTATGCAGGAACTTGAAATAGAGTCGCACAAACTTGGAATTCCCTTAAAAACAAGACATAACGAAGTAGCTCCCAGCCAGTTTGAATGCGCGCCTGTATTCGAAGAAGCCAATATTGCTGTGGATCATAACCAGTTATTGATGCACTTGCTGGATAAAGTAGCCCGCAGACATCATTTTAAAGTGTTGCTGCACGAAAAACCATACGCAGGTGTGAATGGTTCGGGTAAACACAATAACTGGTCGCTGGCTACGGATACGGGCATCAACCTTTTGTCACCAGGGAAAAATAGCAAGGACAATTTCAGGTTCATTACCATCCTGGTAAATATCTTAAAAGCTGTACATGAAAATGAAGAATTGATCAGGGCCAGTATCGCATCAGCAGGTAACGATCTCAGGCTGGGAGCCAACGAAGCACCTCCGGCCATTATCTCCGTATTTATAGGTGAGCAGATCACAAGAACCTTGCATGAGATCGAGAAGATGCCGTCTATAGGCGAATTAAATAACAACCATAAAGTGGAAGTGACGGTTAATATTCCTAAAATTCCGGAGATATTGTTTGATAATACCGACAGGAATCGTACATCGCCATTTGCATTTACCGGAAATAAATGTGAATTCAGGGCGGTTGGTTCAAGCGCCAATACAGCCAAACCTATGTTCGTTCTGAATACAATCATGGCAGATCAATTGCGAATATTCAAAGCCGATGTGGAGAAGCTGATAGATGGTGGATTGGAAAAAGATGATGCCATCTTTGATGTAGTAAAAAGGTATATCAAAGAATCAAAGAAAATCAGGTTCGAAGGCAATTCGTATGGCGAAGAATGGGTTAAAGAAGCTAAAAAGAGAGGCCTTTCTAATCACAAATCAACACCCGAAGCGCTGAAAGCCTTTGTTTCAAAAAAAACCATTGATCTTTTCGAAAGAAACCAAGTGATGAGCAGGAAAGAACTCGAATCGCGTTACGAACTCAAACTGGAAAAGTATATTAAAAAAGTGCAGATTGAAGCCCGGGTAATGGGAGATCTGGCCATCAACCACATTTTACCCACAGCCATTCTATACCAGAACCGACTGATAGAAAATACACGTGGATTAAAAGAAGTGCTCGACTCTAAAACATTTGTAAAACTCTCCAAGAACCAGCTGAATGCCATCAAATATATTTCTGAACATATTTCCTCCATTAAAGAACAGGTAGAGGCTATGATTGATGCAAGGAAGAAAGCTAACATAATTGAAGACCAATATGAAAAGGCAGTTGCATATCGGGATACTGTGATGGTATATTTCGAAGGGATTCGTTACCACGTGGATAAGCTCGAATTTTTAGTTGACGACGAATTATGGCCATTGCCCAAATACCGTGAATTGCTTTTTATGAGATAACACGAGCAGCCAAAACAAATTTTAATCATTGCTATTAACGACTATTTCTTAATTTTGAAGTAATAAAACGCGATGCCATGAAACTTTCAAGAATTCCACTACTACTTCTTATCATCATGATGTTTGGCAACTTTGTTACTTACGGACAATATATTGTAAAAAAAGTTTCAGGAAACACCACCAACACGTCATTAGATGGCTTCTATTATGCCTTACCTCAAACCGTTCTTAAAGTGGACCTGGTCATTGAGAAAATCAAAAAAATACCTGGACCACTTGCTGCTTATGCCGAAGATTACCTGGGCGTTATAGATTATATCAGTGCAAACAGCCAAACAACCAGGCTACTCAATGCATCAGTTACGCCACTTTTCACTCCCGATCCGGAACAATATTTCTATGTGCAATTTCCCGCCGACAAGTCTAAAGATGAGAAAGCGCACTCATTTCAGTTAACAGATAATGGCACCCTGATGGGATTTGGTATGGATGGAGCTATTAAAGAATCTGCCATGCCGCCTGAAATCGACCAAACCTTTATCATGCTTGAAGGTAATGAAGATTTCTCATACTATGCAGATTATAACCGCAAGAAGAAAATTGACACGGTTGTCAGGAAGATTTCCATAGATACGGTTACCATCAACAGGTTTTTATTTAAAACAAGCTGGGTGGATAAAAGCGACAAGGAAAAAGCCAATGAAGCTGCCCAGCAAATTCTTGAGATACGTGAAGCCAGGTTTCATTTGATATCAGGTTACCAGGAAGTGAATTATGGCGAAAGCATAAAGTACATGAATAGCCAACTGAAAGAACTGGAAAATAATTATTTAGAGTTATTTCTTGGAAAAGAAGTTAAAACAACTGATATACAAACGGTTTACTACATTCCGAAAAAAGATAAAACGCGGGATATTGTTTACAATTCACCCGATGGAAACCATATTGAAATTCTGTTGGAAATGAATAACACAAGCCCACAACTTCCTGAAAAACCTTTGGAAAAAATTGATAACATTTACTATCGTGTACCTCAATCGGCCAGTATTAGAATAACTCAGAATAACAATATATACTTTAACTAGCTCATACCTATTGGTCAGTTTGGTGTGATTGCAACGGCACCTCTCAACAGGACCAAATTATTGTTCGATGAACAAACCGGAAGCTTAAAAAGCATTGTCAGAGAATAAATTAAAATAAAAATAGATGGATTTTTTTGAAAAACAATTTTATAATAACACCGTAGGAGATTGGGCCATATCGTTGCTAATCATTATTGGTGCTGTTGTAGTTACCAAGCTTTTAGTGTGGTTCATAAAAAATATTGTAAAGAAGCTTTCTGCAAAAAGCAAAACAAGGATTGATGACCTGATCGTGGATATGCTTGAGGAACCCCTCATTTATATTGTTGCCTTAGGAGGTATTTGGTTTGCTATCAAACGACTCACATTTTCGGAGCAAGTCACTGTGTATCTGAATAATGGATTTTGGTTCGTGGTTATTCTTGTGGTCACCTGGTTTATAGCCAGGTTACTGGAAGCCCTTATTGATGAATACCTGACGCCTATCGTAAAGAAAAGCGAAAGTGATATCGACGACCAGTTGCTGCCTGTGGCGCGGAAAGCAATTAAGTATGCCATTTGGATACTGGGTATTATTATTGCGCTGAATAATGCCGGTTTTAACGTGGGCGCTGTGCTTGCCGGACTCGGTATCGGTGGTCTGGCACTGGCTATGGCCGCTAAGGATACCGTTGCCAATTTTTTCGGCGGCTTTACCATTTTTACCGACAAACCTTTTATTCTGGGTGACCGCATCAAAGTAGCCGGATATGATGGCATTGTGCAGGAAGTAGGACTCAGAAGCACCCGTATCAAAACACTGGCTGGAACCATATTAACGGTTCCAAATATGAAGTTTACTGATAATATTGTGGAAAATGTTTCCCTGGAACCGTCCAGGAAAGTGACCTTAAACCTTGGATTGACCTACGATACACCTGAAGACAAAATTCAACTGGCCATTGATATTTTAAAGGATATCATCGCTAATACGGAAGGAGCAGAAGACAATGTTCCGGTAGGTTTTAATTCATTTGGCGATTTTTCATTGGGTATCATTTTTATTTATTATATCAAGAAAGAAGCCGACATCTTACAAGTCCAAACGGATGTAAACATGCAGATTCTGAAACGTTTTAACGAAAACAAACTGGAATTTGCCTTCCCAACGCAATCCATTTTAGCACAGATCAGCAAATAGAATTTAAAACTTATTGACAGCTTGCCTTAAGGCAGCTAATTTTTCTATAAGTGGTTCCAGCAATGCCAGGTTTAACATGTTGGCACCATCCGATTTTGCCTCAGCAGGATTTGGATGCGTTTCAAGAAAAATGCCATCGACACCCACAGCAATAGCTGCTTTGGCAATGGTTTCGATCATCTCCGGGTTCCCACCGGTCACTCCTGAACTCTGGTTAGGTTGCTGCAACGAATGCGTAACATCCACAATTACCGGAAAGCCCGTTTGTTGCATCTCAGGGATATTGCGATAATCCACTATCAGGTCATTATAGCCAAACATGCTTCCTCTTTCAGTCAGGAAAATTTTATTGTTTCCGGTCGATAAAACTTTATCAATTGCGAATTTCATGGAAGCCCCGGATAGGAACTGCCCTTTTTTAATATTCACCACTTTCCCTGTGTTACCGGCTGCTAACAATAAGTCTGTTTGCCTGCATAGGAATGCAGGGATTTGCAGTATATCAACATATTCAGCAGCCAACAAGGCCTCTTCAGGAGAATGAATATCCGTAACAACAGGAATATGAAAAGTATTTTTGATCTTCCTTAATATTTGCAAAGCCTCTTGATCACCAATTCCTGCAAACGAATCCAGTTTCGACCTGTTGGCTTTGCGATAAGACGCTTTAAAAACAAAGGGAATTTTCAGCTTATCAGAAACTTTTTTAATCTCGTCAGCAATTTGAAAAGTAATCTTTTCACTTTCAACAACGCAAGGTCCTGCCAACAATAAAAAGTTACCCGATTCGGAATATTGTAATCCTGGAATGTCAACCATAAGGATAGGTTTTTTCATCTGTTCAAAATTTTTAGTTTTCTGAAATTGAAGAAACTAAAAATTTCTTCCCATTCAGGAACTCCCGATGAATTTTAATCATTTTCAGTGTTTATCTTAAAATGTTAAAATTCATGGTCGTTTCAAAAATAATAAATCTTTAGCATCTTTTAGGTGGCGGCTTTCTTTCCTTTTCTAAAATTTACAAAGTAAACACCCGTAAATATAAAAAATGCCGCCACAACTTCCACATAAGTTAATCGGTCTTTGGTTGCCCAAAGTGATATAATCGTGGCGATCAAGGGTTGTGCATATATATAGGCACTATTCATGGTAGGCGTTATGGTTCTTAGCGAGAAATTATTCAGAAAATAAGCCAGCACGGTAGTAAAGATAACTACATAAACTATTGACATCCAAATATTAACGGGAATCGTATCAAAATCTGAAGCTATTAACAGTTTGAATGTGAATGGAAGTATATAAATAAACCCAAAAGTGAATACCCATTTCATTACCGTGATCGCTGAGTATTTTTTTAATAATGGTTTCACCAATACAAGGAAAAGTGCATACGATGAAGCATTCAGAAATACGAATAAATTACCCAATGATGTATTTATACCCAATGAAATACTTCCACCTTGTAAAATCAGGTAAGCGGCACCGATAAATCCGAATAAGATTCCTATCAGTTTGTTTGAATTGATCTTATCTCCGATAATGAAATGGGCGAAAACCATTACCATGATCGGTATTGTAACCATGATGATCGATGCATTGATAGGTGTCGTCAGGTTTAGACCTTCAAAAAACAGGATTTGATTAACTGCCACCCCGAAAATAGCACAAATGGCCAGGCTTACAAGGTCTTTCCTTGTTACTTTCTCACGAGGAAACATCAAACTTACCAACCAGAAAATGATGGAAGCCCCTACAACTCTCAAAAAAATGATGGGCCTGGGCAGCAGGTAATCAGGCATAATGCCTTTGGCCACCACGTAATTGATACCAAATATGACGTTCGCGCCAATTACTGCCAAGTGGGCACCGAAAAGTTTTTTCATGCGGATAAATGAAGTAAAAGGATGTTAGCTTTCATTAAAAAGGCAAATCGTCTTCCGGGCTTAAATAATCGGCCGGTGGTGGCTCATCAGGATGCGGAATCGAAGATCCTTCTTCTGCTTCTTTATCAATGCGCCAAGCTCTGATATCCGTGTACCATCGCGAGTTATATTCTCTCGATTCAATATTTACCGAAGCCCTGATAATATCCCCTTCCACCAAATGCTCCAGCATCGACAATTTGTCACCCCACACGCTCATGCAAATCTTTTTGGGATATTGATCCTCTGTTTCAATAACGAATTCCTGTTTCTCCCATTTCCCGTTTTTTCCTTCACCCGAAACAACATCCATTTTCTTGATTAGCTTTCCTTTAATTTCAATAGCCATAAATTTTATCTTTTTAAAAATCAAATTTACAGATTTTGTAGAAGATATGAATTGGAATTGGAAAATTAAAACCATTACTTTTGCAAACAGATATGGATGATTACAGGATTGACATACCGGACCGTTTTTATTCTGATGCCGAAGGCAAACCTTTTGAATACTGCCAGATGTGTGGTAAGTTCTTACTTTCAGAAGGAACAAGCTATGTAGTAGAAAAGGCCATTAAAAATTATAAGGGCTATGATTTTGGCTCTACCATTTTTGAATTTGCCGTTTGTCTGGATTGCCATACTCAAGTGCAAAAAGGTATGTCGGAAGAGTCACTGGCCAACCTTCACCGCTATTATCAGCAAATAATGGCTGAAAAAAGCCATCAACCCATCGTAATTGATATTCGTAATTTTAATCTTGACGAATGGCTTTCCAAATGTTTTTTTAAAGGAGATGAAATTGGCGAAATGAACGAATATCAAATTGTGGCCCAATTCAATGGCAACAAAATGCTGATGAATATGCCACCCATGATCATCGGTGAAAAAGCCATGGAAGAAATGGCTGAACTGCTTTCTGACAAGACCATTGATGAGATGAATGGATTCCGTGAAAAATTTCTGGGCCCATCTCCAGAAATTGAAGAACTTATCCACGGAAAAAAACTCATCCTTATTTGATTCTAAAAAATTAATTTCAATTAAAAATGCGTACACAACTCAACATATTGGTTTTTCTAATTGTTTTGCTTCTATTCACTCATCTGAATGCACAAAATATGGACAATAATAAAACAAAAAATTATGAAATAGTAACCTTTGGCTCCGGTTGCTTCTGGTGTACTGAAGCTATTTTTAACCTGGTAGAAGGCGTTATTGAAGCTGTTCCAGGTTATTCTGGTGGCACTGAACCCAACCCGAGTTATGAATTGGTTTGTTCAGGCGAAACCGGGTATGCAGAAGTAGTACAGGTGACGTATGATCCGGAATTAATTCCATTTAAAGATCTGCTGGAGATTTTCTGGGAAACCCACGATCCTACAACACTAAACAGGCAAGGTGCTGATATGGGGCCTCAATACCGATCGGTTATTTTCTACCATACGCAACAACAAAAAGAAGAAGCTTTATATTATAAAGAGCAGCTTGAAAAAGAAGGTATTTGGAAGAAACCTATAGTAACAGAAATCAGCCCATTTACGAAGTTTTACCAGGCAGAACCTTATCACTTAAATTACTATGAGAATAATCCAGCGAATGGATATTGCAATTACGTGATAACACCCAAGGTAGAAAAATTCAAAAAAGTATTTTCCGACAAGCTGACCAAATAAGCAGTTGACACAATTAATTTTTTACTAAAAGATTGATTCTCTTGTTATTTTAGTTATATTTGCAGCGAATTTTTATTATATTTTATTTATTTTATTTTTATGAAAACAGGAATTGTTAAGTTTTTCAACGAAGCCAAAGGCTACGGATTTATTAAAGATGCGGACTCAGACAAAGAATATTTTGTACACGCTTCAGGTTTAATGGACAGAATTAAAGAAGACGATGAAGTTGTCTTCGAAGTCGTTGATGGAAAAAAAGGTGAAAATGCTGTTAATGTTAAATTAGCATAGTATATAAAGATACTTTGAATGCATTTAAAGAAGCCTCGCAGTAATTGCGGGGCTTCTTTTTTTGTATCTTGGAATTCCCAAACTTAATACATATGAAAGATCAAACTGCCATTATAATTGGAGCAACTGGACTTGTTGGATTTAAAATAGTACAGCAATTACTAGAAAATAAAAACTTTTCTACCGTAAAGGTTTTTACACGCAGGTCCCTCGAAATTGATCATTTTAATTTAGAAGAACACCTGGTAGATTTTGATCAGTTAGACCATTGGAAAAATGAACTTACTGGCGATATACTGTTTTCTGCCATGGGAACAACCATCCGAAAAGCCGGAAGTAAGGCAGCACAGTATAAAATTGATTATACGTATCAATATGAAACAGCGCAAGCTGCAGCAAATAACGGTGTCAAAACTTTTTGTCTTGTATCTTCGGCCGGAGCCAATCCAAAGTCGTCAGTTTTTTATTCAAAAATGAAAGCGGAGTTGGATGAAGCTGTTAAAAAAATAGGTTTTAAGCATACTTTTATTTTCAGGCCTTCCATTTTGGCGGGCAACAGAAATGAGAGTAGGTTGGGCGAGAAAATAGGGCTTATACTGGCAAGGATCTTTACAAATATTCCTGGCTTAACGAAATACAGGCCTATTCAGGGAGCAACCGTTGCAAAAGCGATGATCCATGTATCGGAAACAACAGAAATAAGATCTTCATTTGAGATTTATACACTCAGCGAAATATTCGAAATCCTAAAAGCGAGATAGATTGCTTTTTTATTAATAGCTGGTTTTCAGTAATTTTGTTGAGTATATAGATCCATTCGCATCCCTGGCAAATATAATATAAAGGCCTTCATTTAATTCGCTAATATCAACTTGTTTAACATCAGAAACTGAACGTATAATCTGGCCCTTTAAATCAAATATTTCTGCACTAATGACCT
>PKSW01000148.1 GCA_002869465.1 Marinilabiliales bacterium | reverse complement strand
TTTGATGGAAGAAAACTCATTAATTCCCGGATCATGATCATGGCCTGGTCATCATCTTCGGCAGTAAAGTGAGCCACACCGCTTTTCTGGTTATGCGTCATGGCGCCACCCAGTTCTTCCATACTTACTTCTTCATTGGTGACCGTTTTGATCACATCAGGTCCTGTGACGAACATATAGGAAGTTTCTTTTACCATCATAATAAAATCGGTGATTGCGGGCGAGTATACTGCCCCTCCGGCACAAGGACCGAGGATGGCTGAAATCTGTGGAATCACACCTGAACTTCTCACATTTCTGTAAAAGATATCGGCATATCCGGCAAGGCTTTCCACGCCTTCCTGAATACGAGCACCTCCCGAATCATTGAGTCCGATGACAGGGGCTCCCATTTTCATGGCCATGTCCATGATTTTGACAATTTTATCAGCATTGGCGCGACTAAGAGAGCCACCAAAAACCGTAAAATCCTGGGCGAAAACGAACATCAGCCTGCCATCTATTTTGCCGTAACCAGATACCAAACCGTCGCCAAGAATTTTATTTTTAGCCATGCCGAAATCGGTTGCACGGTGGGTAACAAATTCGTCAATTTCCACGAAAGTTCCAGGGTCCAATAATGCATTGATCCTTTCACGGGCTGTTTTTCTCCCAGCTTTATGTTGTCTTTCAATACGCTCTTTTCCGCCACCTAATTCCGCTTGTCTGCGTTTTTGTTCCAGTAGTTCAATTTTTGATTGTAACGACATATTGTATTTTTTTAATTGTTTTCAATATCTTCCAATAATACCAGGTGCTGATGGCCTTCAATAGTGTCGCCTTCTTTAACCAGTATTTTTTTAATGATCTTATCGGTATTCACTTTGTATTCGCTTTCCATTTTCATGGCGGAAACAATAATAATAGTATCACCCCCTTTTACCACATCGCCTTCATTCACAAGGATTTTAACCACCTTTCCTGGCATAGGCGTTGATATGAACGCTGCATCATCTTCATCGGTACTCTTTCTGCTATTTACATATTTTGTTTCAGTGTCAATAATCTCGACATCATATGAATTATAAAGTGTGTTGACGCTGTATTTTTTATTGGCGGTTTGAATGAGTTCCACGTTGTATGACACACCATCCAATAATATCGAATAAACACCATTTTCAACTTCTATAATATCTACTTCATAAATCCGGTCGTCAACAGCTATTTTTGCTTTGTTTTTATTTCGTTCAAGCAATTCAATTGTTGAAAGCTCATTGTTTCTTTTAATATCGTATAGCATAATAAGTATTATCTAACTATGAGTTATTTATTTCTTTACAAGTGCTCCAGGTTCTTTTTTCTGCCGCAATTTTTCCAATTACTCCCATTTGCTTGTTTAAAAACAGGAGCGGAACGCTCTTCAATTCGTTCCAAATAATTAAAGAAGGCTGCGATGGAAGCAATATCTTTCAATTTTTGTGATGGTTCTTCCTTTTCCATTAGTGATGCTTCATTATCCTGGATAAAATGTGTGTTATACTTTCCTTCTTTAAAAGAAGGCACATCCATGATCCTGTTTAAAAACGGAATAGAAGTTTTTATGCCTGTAATTTTATACGCATACAGTGCCCTTTTCATCCTTTCTATAGCTTCATCACGTGTGGGCGCCCACACTATAAGTTTAGAAATGAGTGGATCGTAATGAATCGGGATCTCATATCCCTCATACACATATCCATCGTGCCTGACGCCTAATCCAAGCGGTTCAGTAATGTGTTTGATCAATCCGGGATTTGGCATGAAGTTGTTATCCGGATCCTCGGCGTAGATACGTGCTTCGATGGCATGACCATTTTGAACGAGTTCATCCTGTTTCAGGCTTAAAACTTCGTTATTGGCTATTTTTATTTGCTCTTTCACCAGGTCAACACTCACTACTCTTTCTGTAATTGGATGTTCGACCTGCAAGCGGGTATTCATTTCAAGGAAATAATAATTAAGGTCATCATCAACAATAAATTCAATAGTTCCGGCCCCTGAATAGTTTACCGCTTTGGCGGCAGCCACCGCATGTTTACCCATATCATCCCGAACTTCCGGTGTCATAATGGGAGATGGAGTTTCTTCAATTACCTTTTGGTGTCTTCGTTGTACCGAGCATTCTCTTTCAAAAAGGTGAATACAATTCCCGTGGTTATCTGCCAATACCTGAAATTCAATGTGATGCGGGGAGTTTATATATTTTTCGATATAAACAGCATCATCACCAAAGGCCGCTTTTGCTTCAGATTTGGCAGAACTAACAGCAGATAATATGTCCTTTTCATACTTTACCAGTCGCATCCCTTTTCCGCCGCCGCCAGCACTCGCCTTGATCATAACGGGTAATCCAATCTCCATAATTACCTCCACTGCTTTATCCAAATCCTGAATGGGCTCAATGGTACCGGGTACAACAGGTACATTCGCTTTTTGCATCGTTTTTCGGGCTGTGATCTTATCTCCCATGGTGTTAATGGCATAGGAAGAGGGCCCAATAAAAATAATCCCTTCTCTTTTACAGCGGTCTGAAAACTCAGCATTTTCTGATAGGAAACCATAACCCGGATGGATGGCATCGGCTTTAGTTTTTTTAGCTACTTCGATGATATTATCTATTACCAGATAGCTTTCATTAGAAGGAGCCGGCCCGATGCAATAAGCCTCATCAGCGTATCTTACATGCATGGATGTACGATCAACCTCAGAAAAAACAGCCACCGACTTAATTCCCATCTCACGACAGGAACGCATCACGCGCACTGCAATTTCGCCCCGATTGGCCACTAATATCTTTTTAATCATGGTATTTTGCTTTATTATAAAGAAAATCAGGTGTTTGTGTAATTTATAACGCTTACAAAGAACGGGTAAAGATAAAAAAACCTTCGATAGTTGGGTTACTGATAAAAATCACAAGTTTTGCAATCGATTGATATCAGTAAAAAACGGTAGAAATTAATTTTTCAGATTCATTCGTTATAAGTACTCTTTTAACAGTCGTTGAGATAATTTCAATTAAATTTGCTGTCAAATAAAACATAACTTTAAATAAATGTCAAAATTATCTGATAAAGTAACTCCTGGTGTTGCCACCGGTGATGATCTGAATAAAATATTTGATGCTGCTAAAAAAGGGCAGTATGCACTTCCTGCGGCAAACGTGGTGGGTACCAACTCTATTAATGCTGTTATGGAAGCGGCTAAAAAAGTAAATTCTCCAGTGATCATACAATTCTCAAATGGAGGCGGCTCTTTTTACGCGGGCAAAGGACTTTCGAACGAAAATGAAAAAGCTGCGATTGCAGGCTCTGTTTCCGGTGCTTTGCATGTGCATCAATTAGCTGAAATGTATGGTATTCCGGTAATTCTGCATACCGATCATGCAGCTAAGAAATTACTGCTCTGGATAGACGGATTGCTTGATGCCGGAGAAACGTATTATGCACAACATGGCAAACCGCTATTCAGCTCGCATATGCTCGACTTGTCGGAAGAACCACTGAACGAAAACCTGGAAATCTGCGCCAGATATCTTGAAAGAATAAGTAAAATAGATATGACCCTTGAAATTGAATTGGGTATCACCGGCGGCGAAGAAGACGGGGTTGATAATACGGATGTGGACAGTTCAAAATTATACACGCAACCAGAAGAAGTTGCTGAAGCATATGAGGTACTCTCAAAAATAAGCAAGAATTTTACAATTGCAGCAGCTTTTGGGAATGTTCATGGTGTTTATAAGCCCGGAAATGTAAAATTGGAACCTGTTATTCTGGCAAATTCTCAGAAGTATATCGCGGAAAAATTCAATACGGAAAAGAACCCGGTGAATTTTGTTTTCCATGGTGGTTCAGGATCAGAACCAGAAAAAATTAAAGAAGCAATTTCATATGGTGTAATCAAAATGAATATTGATACCGATACCCAGTGGGCATATTGGGATGGTGTTCGTACATATGAAGCCAAAAACCATGACTACCTGCAGGGACAAATCGGAAACCCGGGTGGCGAAGATGTACCCAATAAAAAATATTATGATCCGCGGAAATGGTTGCGAGCCGGTGAAGAAGAAATGGTCAAAAGACTGGAACAGGCATTTAACGATTTGAATTGTATTGACCGTTATTAAACTTCTATTTCGGAATGGATTTAAGATGCGGGAAAGTTAACTTTCCCGCATTTTTCATTTGGTTTCAATGCCTATTTCTTACTACCTTTGTTTTAATACCTTTAATTATGCTCGAATACCCCCCTAAAATACTCATGGCATTTGGCGAAACTTTTAGTGATGAAGGTGAGAATTTTTATAAATGGTTGCTGGAAAACGGCTACCCTGAACTGGCAGCCTTAAGCAGTGGTATTAAAGGCAGCAAAGAAGCCATCGACTGGCTGTTGAAAAACAAGTACCCGCAATTGGCAGCCCTGGATGGTGCAATCGACAAACAAGCAGGCGCCTATGTCTGGTTGAGGAAATTCAATTTTAATTTTTTAACCGTTTTTGCCGATGCCATTAATGAAAAACAGGAGGCCATTCAATGGTTAAAGGATAACGAATTGGACATGTTTGTTTACCTCTCCGCAAAGATCAATTCTTACAGGAACAATCAATCGTTTGATTATCATAAATTGCATTTTTAGGCATAAAAAAAGCTGCTCAAAAAAGAACAGCTATATGATGTAATTGTTGGTCTTCTTTTATCCGCACTTTGAATGCCCGCATGATTTACATATCAAACATCCATCTTCATAAATTAAGGTATCTTCACCGCAATCAGGGCATAATGTATCCACCGGCGTTCCGTTGGGTACGTATCTCTTCAAAGCCCGTACAACCCCATTTTTCCAAGTATTGATATTGTCGTCTTCCACATTCAGATTGGATACCAGGTCGATTACATAGGGCAATGGCATACCATGCCGTAATACACCTGATATCAACTTGGCATAATTCCAGTAGGTGCGTTCGAATGAACGCGAAAGGCCCTGAACGATAATTTCGTAACCCTGTTTATCTTTAAATTTAAAGTCGTAACGCGACTTTTCACCTTTCACTTTTTCCTTTACAACAGATCCTTTTTCAACCCAGGGTGGTAAATAAAAGTCATCGGCTTTACCTGTGAAAATTTCGTAAGGTTTATTATTGATAGTTCCTATTACTGCAACCCACTTTTCGTAATTATTCTGAAAACGAATAATATCCGCCTCTACAACTTTTGGCCGCGGTGGTGCTTTGGTTTCTCTGAACTCATCTTTGTCTTCTTCATCCCTGCCAACAAGCACTCCAGAGCGTGAACCATCACGATAAATGGTCATGCCTTTGCAGCCACTTTCCCAGGCGGTAAGATAAATATCGCTCACCAGTTCTTCGGTGGCATCTTTTGGTACATTCACCGTAACGCTGATAGAATGATCAACCCATTTTTGAATTTCGCCCTGCATTTTCACTTTGCTCACCCAGTTAATATCATTGGAAGTAGCGTTAAAATAGGGAGATTTTTCAATAATTTTATTCAATTCTTCGTCAGGCAGATCTTTTACTTCTTTAATATTATACCCTTGTGTGCTCAGCCAAACTTCAAATTTCGGGTGGAAAACGTTGTATTCTTCCCATGAATCTCCTACCTCATCAATGAAGCCAACCACTACATTTTTATCATTCGGGTTTACTTTCCTGCGACGTTTATAAGAGACCATAAATGCTGGCTCAATGCCTGAAGTTGTTTGTGTACAAATGCTCACACTTCCAGTAGGTGCAATGGTCAGCATGGCAATATTGCGCCGGCCTACCATTTTCATTTTCTCATACACATGGGGCGCATTTTCTCTGATTCGTTCAATAAATGGGTTGCCGGCTTCCTTTTTTGCATCAAAAATAGGGAATGATCCTCTTTGCTCTGCTAAATCAACTGAAGAACGATATACCTCAATTGCGAGTAACTTATGCACTTCCGTAGAAAAATTAATCGCTTTTTCCGATCCGTATTTTAACCCGAGGGCGGCCAGCATATCACCTTCAGCTGTTATACCGATACCGGTTCTTCTGCCCTGTATTGATTTTTCCCTGATCTTTTCCCACAGCCGTTTTTCAACATATTTTATTTCTTCTGCTTCCGGGTCGGCATTAATTTTATTCAGTATGGCATCTACTTTTTCCACTTCCAGATCCACAATATCATCCATCATTCTTTGAGCTATCCCAGCATGTTCTGTAAACAGATCACCATCGAAATAAGCATCTTTGGTAAATGGGTTTTTCACATAGCTGTATAGGTTTAATGCCAGTAACCTGCAACTATCGTAAGGACATAAAGGAATTTCGCCACATGGGTTGGTGGAAACTGTTTTAAATCCGTATTCAGTATAATTATCGGGTATAGATTCTCTGATCACGGTATCCCAGAAAAGGATGCCGGGTTCGGCTGATGACCAGGCGTTATGAATGATCTTTTTCCATAAACTAAGCGCCTCAATTTCTTTTTCATAGAGTGGTTTCTCAGAATGGATAGGGAATTGCTGTTTGTACAATTTGTTTTCTTTAACAGCATTCATAAATTCATCATCAAGCTTAACGGAAACATTTGCTCCGGTAACTTTCCCTGATTCCATTTTGGCATCAATGAAGTTTTCAGCATCGGGATGTTTAACACCAATACTTAACATGAGCGCTCCTCTTCGTCCATCTTGTGCCACTTCACGTGTGGAATTTGAATATCTTTCCATAAACGGCACAACACCGGTGGATGTTAAGGCCGTATTTTTAACCGGGCTGCCTGAAGGACGAATGTGCGTAAGATCGTGCCCGACACCACCTCTGCGTTTCATCAATTGTACCTGTTCCTGGTCAATTTTCATGATGCCACCATATGAATCAGAATCACCATCATTGCCAATTACGAAGCAATTCGAGAGTGACGACACCTGAAAATCATTTCCAATTCCTGCCATGGGACTGCCTGCGGGAATAATATAGGTAAACCTGTCAAGCACGCTGAATATTTCTTCTTCGCTTAATGGGTTTGGATACTTCTGTTCAATCCTGCTAATCTCCCGTGCCAGTCGGCGATGCATATCTTCTGGTGTTAATTCGTACAGTTTACCTGCACTATCCTTCAGGGCATACTTATTCATCCATACATTGGCAGCCAGCGCGTCACCATTAAAATATGCTGTAGCTGCTTCTAAAACCTCTTCGTGATTATAATGTTTTAGTTGGGATGTCTTTTCTGGTAATTTTTCTTCTTTAAATATCACTTCTTCCTTCAATTCAACCTGATCGTTGACTACTTTAAATTCCACCTGTTCTTCTCTCATTTCCGATCTTCTTCTTTCTTCTAATACTTTATCATAAAAATCTTTTTCCTGTTTATCCGACCTGGCTTGCATGTCAAGATTTTGCTCAGTTTTTCTGTCCAAATTCAAGAAAAGATTGTTCTCCATAATCCGTGTGCTTACTGCGAGTTGTTTAATGGTTAATCGTCTGCTAATCTATAAGTTACAAAAGGAAAAAATGCGCCTTTACCGTGGTGCAATATACAACAGAATATACATACAGTCAGCTATTTTTTTTCAACAAGAGTAGGTGAATAAAAACTAAGGTGCGCGAAACTAAGTCTTTATATATTGAAAAAAGATCAAAAAAAATATTGAAGTCTTTTTGGCACAGTTTTAATTATCAATTTGAAAATTGAGAACCCTGAAAATCGTGTACTGAAGATTCCCCTCTTTTTCATTAGAAATCTAAACTTAATGAGAGATAATAAACGGGTTTTCGTATCTGGTAATCTTCAACACCCCACGAAACATCACCCCGGATGAAATACCCGAGTAAATGCATCCGTGCACCAAATCCGAACCCCCCAACGATGGGCTCTTTTTGAATTTCAACAGAAATGTGCAGCGGACCGCTATCCACATATTTAGTGTAAAGTGAGTTTTCAGAAGAGTATGGGCTGATTCCTGTCCATGCGGTTCCAACATCTCCAAATGCTACCAATTGGAAATTTCTTAAGAATCCAGAACTTAATGGTGTTTTTGAGAAATATTGAAATAATGGAAACCTTAGCTCAGAATTAATAACCACAAAGCTATTCCCGTTCCTGATATTCTGATTGAACCCTCTCATATTGGTTGCCAGGGTTTGATACGCGTAATTCTGGCTGTAATCAATTGGAGTATCGTAGTTGAATTCGGGAAATAGCCAGTTATCAACACCCCCCATATAATATATAAGGTTTTCATTTCCCAGAGATGTACTTCCTGCAATCCGGTTTGCCCATATAAAGGTCCTGCTGATTTTTTGATAATGCCTGATATCAAATCCCAACACGATTAAGTTTCTGTCCATATTATCGAAATCTACCAGTTGATGATATTCAGCAAATAACTTATACCTCAGACCATAATATAAGTTCATCCCAACATCACGGGTATTATCAAATACCAATTCTCCTTTCAGTCCTATCCAGTTATCATACCTATTGGGTAATTCAAGGCTAATTTGATCTGTTGCCAGGGCAACATACATATCGTTTCTGTACAAAGCTGTTCCGCTAAGACTTAGCGCCTCGGTAAATGGCCACTTCAGAATATAAAACAGCTCGTGGCTATGCACTCTAACAATATTATAGCCTACGTAGCCTTCCAGCGTATTTCTGTGAAAAACAATCTCTTTATCGAGACGCTTTTTCAGGTTCGAATAACTGAATAAATACTCGTTATTTATCAAGCTGAAGTTTAGCCGCACTCCTCCCACAAACCGATGATCTTCCATAAGATCGTTTACTCCCAGCTGGAAAAAAACATTAAAACCGGGATTCAAGTAAATTGGGCCACCTCCTCCTGTAAATGTCTGATAGCCGTAATTAATATAATTGAAATCAATTTGCGAGATCATGTCATTCAAATAATACTCAACGCGATAATTGAGCCGTTTGGGTATCTTAAATTTATTATCACTGAAAAGCTGGCCATCTTGCGACATCGGAATAACACTGCCATCAGGAGCTATTAATTTTTTTTCTTTTTTGGTTCCAGTAAACTCTTTACCATTTTCATCGACATAAACCATCCGAAACCTTTTCAGCTTTAAATCTTGTTTGGATTCTTTCTTTTGCACTGTATCCGTATCTTCGATGGGTTTAATAATTTTAGGAGGCGTTTTTGGTTTCAGTTTACTTTTTTGTGAAGCCATATACCAGGTATCCTGGAGTTCTAAGGATGCACTTTGAGAAAAATCCGGGGTACTATTTACATATATTTTATATAAATTATCATCATAATATACCAGGGCTTTTTTTCCACCTTTATAAGAGATATGCTGATCCTGAATATTCCTGGAATAGTTTGTAATGGCTTTTGACTTGATAAAGTATCGATAATGTATTGCCGTGTCAACTGAACTCACGGTGCTGTCAATGGTGGCCAGGTAGGCATTATAAATCCCATTCTCATCGCTTAAATATGAAATGGTGTTAAACCCATACGATTCAGGTCTTATTTCATTGGCAATAGGTGTTTCGGTTATTCTTTTTAAAACTAAATCCCGTTTTGCATAATCATAAACAAACAAATCGAAATTCTTTTTAAAATCTATTATCGATTCAGGTTCCATCCCGATGGTATCATTATCGCGGTTTGAGCTGAAAACAATTTGTGTGGATCTGTTAATAAAACGCGGATTCAAGTCTGAATAGATATCATCCGTAATTTTATTAAATGAACTGGCAGCAATGTTGAAAACGAAAATATCGCTTTGCCCTTGCTGCACTGCTGACATCACCAGAAACCGTCCATCATCGGAATAAGAAAAATCAGTTACCTTCTGTACATTATAAATGATTTGTTTGGTCATTTTTTTCTCTTCAAGATTGTACATATACAACCAGGGCATGCCTTTGCGTTCAATGATAAAACTGAGAAGTTTCCCGGTCGGATGCCAGGCTAACAATGGATAACTATAGTCTGTTTTGGTATCAATCCGGGTACCTTTTTTGAATATTTTTTTTCGTTTATTGCGTTGGAGGTCATACATGTAAATTTTATACTTACCAAAATCATTTTGAGTGTAGGCCAGTTTTCTGCCAAATGGATCAACTTGCGGTTGACCATACACAATATCGTCCTTAAATTTTACCGGTAATAATCCTTCAGGATTTTTTTCATTATCTATAAATTCCTGGTATTGTTCTGTGTAGAAATTGCGCCATTCCTCAATTAACTGTTTAAACGATATACCGATCACATACATAATTCCTTTATTAACGCTATTGCTCACGCTGGTCATATGAATGATATTGCTAACAGCTGATTCGCCATATTTTATAGCAATATACCGCCACAATGAATGCCCGGCATAAACCGCGTCAGGTCCGTTTATTTTATTCACTTTCTTATATCTGCCCGAAAGTATTCCATCGCGTACCCGGTTATCATACTCAACACTCCAGTCTTTACTAAGATAAGAGATTATACCCCGCTTATACCAGTCGGGGATTGAAAAGAAGGTCGCTGTTTTAACCTGTTTTCCAACACTGCCACCAAACATCATCTGATTAAATAGAACTTCGGCTATACCTGCATCAATCTGCTCTTCGAATTGGACATGATTTCCATTAAAATATAATAGTACCTGCGAACCTATGATGTGCGTAATACCGCCCGTATTATAGGTTTCATTTGTAATTAATCCAATATTACTTTGTTTCAGATCGGTTAAATTATTAAAAATGATAAATTGGATTTTCTTATCAAGATAGCTTTCTATTTTTGATTCCATGATGGGAATTTGATTGTTGGCGTATTCCGCAGTAAACTCAGCCAACTCTTTTCCATTTAAATAAAAATAAGTATCGAAATCATCAAATTTGTAATACGTCCAAAGAAATTCATTGAATTGCACCCTGTTTTTTCCAAAAGTCATATTCGACCCATTATAAAACTGGGCATTAACACTTTGAGATAGAAATAGCGACGCCAGTATCCATCCAAACCAAACTAATTTATATGTCTTTTTCTTCGTAAGGCTCAAAACGAACTTAAAAAAAGTGAGAATGCTAATTTATAACAAAATTTAAACCAAAATATTACTTCTGGGAGCTTAACTGCTGTAAGAACTAAAGCTGTACTTTTGAAAAGAAAAATTATTATCATGATCAGCATCCAACGATTTCCATTTAACGATTTCCAGGTGAATACCTATGTAGTTTATGATGAAACAAAAGAGTGTATCATTGTTGACCCGGGCATGTATTATGAAAACGAGAGAGAAGAATTAACAAATTTTATTTCCGAAAAGGATTTAAAACCTGTTTTGATTGTAAATACCCACGCCCATATCGACCATATAATTGCGAATGATTTCATAGCAAAAAAATACAACCTTAAACTGGCGGCTCATAAGGAAAGTAAAGATTTTCTGACACATGCGAAAGAATACGGTCGTAATTTTGGTATCCAATTAGACGTAGTAAAACCGATTGATCTTTTTATTGATGAAAGAAGCCCGTTGAAATTTGGTCAATCGCAATTACAAATTTTGTATACTCCGGGACATGCAGATGGCAGCTTGTGTTTTTATGCCAAAGAAGCCGGGTTTGTGATCACTGGCGATGTCATCTTCTTTCAAAGTATTGGTCGGACTGATTTGCCCACCGGAAATTATGACTTGTTACAGGAAAGCATTTGGGAAAAGCTGTTTACTTTACCTGAAAAAACGACTGTCTACCCCGGCCACGGACCTGAGACTACGATTGGTTACGAAAAACTACACAACCCTTTTGTAGCGATTGGGAAAGACTTTTTATAAAGCTTTTTTCACAAGATCATCAATACTTTTAGAGATGAAAATCTCATCCTGAAGCATCATGCATTTGAAATGTTTTTTTGGGCACTTTTTATATCCAAGTTTGCTGCAAGGCCTGCAGTGCAGGTTCTTAACTTCTGAGATAACATAAATTTCGAAATTCTTTGGAAAATAAGGATACATGCCAAATTCAGGGATAGTATTGCCCCAGATACTTACGATGGGTTTATGCAATGCTGCCGCGATATGCATCAACCCCGTATCGTTTGAAATAACAGCTAATGATTGCTGAATTATAGAAGCAGACTGGTCGAGGGTGAATGTACCGCATGCGTTAAAAACTTTATTCTCACTTAGTTGTTGTACAACTTGCTCACCTTTGTTCCGATCTCCGTCATCGCCTAAAAGAACCACCGGATAATTTATTTTTGAAATAACGGATACCAGCTTTTCTGCCGGAAGGATCTTTGTTTCGTGCTGACCTCCGATGGCGATAGCCACATAACCTTTTGATAAAACCGGATTTATTTTCCCGACATCAACTGCTGAAGCTTCAGGTATGAAATAGTCCAGACCTTTTCCGTCATTTTCAATGCCAAGTGGTTTAACTGCTATAAAGTACCTGTCGACAATATGGATTTTGGGCAACTTGTTGATCTTTAAATTTACCGCCATCCATTTCCGTACATTCAGTTTGGGAAATGACACATTGGGTTTTCTTAGAGCTCTTTTGACTTTTAAAGACCTCAAGTTCTTTTGCAGATCAACAATGAAATCAAAGTTTTCTTTAGTTAAATCAGACAGTATTTCATTACTGCTTTTTTGAAATGAATGTACGTAATCAACATTCGGATTATTCCTGTATATATTTGAAAATTTATCCTTTGTAAGTACATGAAGTTCACACTTCATCTGTGCTTTTAAAGCCCTGATAACAGGTGTCGTTAAAACTATATCCCCAATGGAACTAAAGCGTATGACTAATATTTTTTTCAAGGGTTTGATAGTTTGAAGGCAAAGTTACATAAACCGATTCATTACTTTTGCTTCAAATTCTAATATGTTCAAATTATGTCGTTAACACCAACCAAAGCTGTAGCATTGGGATTCGAGGCCCCCGATTTTAATCTAACTGAACCTAAAAGCGGAAGAAACTTATCGTTTAAAGACATAAAAGGCGAGAAAGGAACCCTCGTGATGTTCATCTGTAATCATTGCCCATATGTAAAACATGTAATCCACGAACTGGTGAATATTGGGAATGATTATATGCAGAAAGGCATTGGTATGGTTGCCATTAACTCGAATGACGTGAAAAATTATCCGGAAGACCATCCTGAAAAAATGAAAGAACTGGCGACAGAAATGAACTTTCCATTCCCATATCTTTATGATGAAAGCCAGGAAGTAGCCAAAGCATACGATGCTGCCTGCACCCCTGATTTTGACTTGTTTGATGCTGATGGAAAATGCGTTTATCGTGGTCAGTTGGATGGTTCCAGGCCCGGCAACAAAATACCCGTGACCGGTGCCAACCTGAGAAAAGCGTTGGAACAGGTTGTTAAAGGTGAAAAAGTGCCTGAGCAACAAATACCCAGTGTAGGATGCAATATAAAATGGAAAGCATAAATTTTATTTAAACTGATATAAAAGCGATAAAACGAGGGCATCATTAAACTGTCCATAGCCCCAGAAACGCCAGACATCACCAGTTACATTCTTTGAGCGAATATTCAGGAGAGAAAAATTATATCTGAAATCTACTCCAAACTTTGGTGCAATGAAATATCTCATGCCGATATTCCATTGAAAGGTAAAAGTTGTCGGTTTATTATACCATTCTTTATCACTTTCAACCTCAACTTGATTTTCTTCAAAATAGGATGTCAAAACACCCAAAGAAGGCCCAGTTTCAAGGTAAAAATCCCCCACGTTTTTTAGATTAAGTGATGGTAATTTAAAAAGATAAAGCACGGGCAATTCAATATAATTTACCCTGAACAGCAAATACTTATAATCATTCTCTTCTTTGGGATTTTCCCTGCTTCCTTTCTGAAAATAAGTCAATTCCAACTGAAGACCGGAATGTTCTGTAAATTCCCAATTAACATAGCCACCTCCAAATATACCTCCTTTATGAAAGCCCGAATATCCATCACCAGCCACCTGCGAACCCACTATTCCAGCTGTAAGACCTCCGTGAAATTTTTGACCCGAAACATTGCCCATAACAAGGATGAACAAAACGATGAAAGATATAAATGATCTCATGGAGCAAATGTAATTACTTTTCGCAAGCACCTTTTACAAGTATATACGATTGATGCCAAACGCTGTACTTTTTAAAAAATTAACTATTAGTTAACCTGAACACGGGCCCGGTGATTAAAAATATTGTAATTTAGTTTGCTTATTACTGAATACTACGTATTTATGGATTACAGCAATTATAAGATCCTGTTGGTTGATGATGAAGAAGACATCATTGAATTTTTAAGTTATAACCTCCAGAAAGAAGGATTCCAGGTAAGCGCAGCCTATAACGGTAAGCAGGCCATTGAAAAAGCGAAAGAGGAAGTTCCTCACCTGATCATTATGGATGTGATGATGCCCGAAATGGATGGTATTACTGCCGTAGCTGAGCTTAGAAAAATATCTGCGTTGGACGACACCCTGATCATATTTCTGACGGCACGCGCCGAGGACTATTCACAAATTGCTGGTTTGGAAGCCGGTGCTGATGATTATGTATCGAAACCCATTAAACCAAAAGTACTGATCAGCAAACTCATTGCATTGCTTCGCCGTTCAGTGAAAAAAGATGAAACCAATATCATACGGGTAAATGACCTGGTGATCGACCAGGAACAATTCGTGGTTTTTAAAGACAACCAGCAAATTATCCTACCTAAAAAGGAATTCAAACTCCTAAAACTGTTGGCAAGCGCACCAAACAAAGTTTTCACCCGCGAAGAAATATTCTCTAAAGTTTGGGGTGATGACGTTATAGTAGGCGACCGGACCATTGATGTTCATGTACGAAAAATCAGGGAAAAGACCGGAGTTGATTATATTCGCACCGTAAAAGGTATCGGGTATAAACTGGAAGAAAACGAATGATCACATCAAGTCCAAGAAAAATTGCGGCCCTCAATGCGTTGATTATTGCATCAATTACAGCCTTCATTTATACGATCCTTACTTTTTATTTTTCTGTTTTTAACTTGATTCCCCTTTTAATCCTTTTTATAGTCGTATGTATTGCATCCTACGCAATCATAAATTATTCGTTTGAAAAATTTATCTACGAGAAAATTAAGATCATCTATAAAACCATTGGCAGCCTAAAAACTCAAAAAAAACAAGAACTTAAGAAAAAATCAAAATCCGATGATGTGCTGGATATTGTGAACCAGGTGGTGCTGGAGTGGGACAAAGAGAAAAAACAGGAAATTGAAGAGCTTAAAAAAATGGCTGTCTACAGACGAGAGTTTCTTGGCAATGTATCACACGAGCTAAAAACACCCATTTTCAATATTCAGGGCTATATTCTTTCGCTTTTAGACGGCGGGATCGAAGACCCAGACATCAATCAAAAATTCCTTAATAAAGCCGAAAAATCCGTCAACCGGATGATCGCTATTGTAGAAGACCTGGAAGAGATCAATAAGCTCGAATCGGGGGAATTGAAGATAAAAAAGGAAAACTTCGATCTGATTGAACTAACCAAAGAAGTGATGGACTTTATGGAAATGAAGGCCGAAACTTTTAATTCAAAAATCCAAATTAAGTCATCTTTCCGCACTGCTAAAATTATAGCAGATAAAAGACGTATCAGACAAGTGTTGATCAACCTGATCGATAATGCCATCAAATATGGAGATATTGAACATAATCTGATCACCATTTCATTTTACGATTTTCACGACAACTACCTCGTGGAAGTATCGGATAACGGGAAAGGCATTCCGCAAGAATATTTACCTCGTTTATTTGAAAGGTTTTACCGGACAGAATTCAGCCGCTCGCGCGACAAAGGCGGTTCCGGTTTGGGTTTGGCTATCGTTAAACATATTATTGAAGCACACCAGCAAACCATTAGTGTAAGAAGTAAAATCGGGAAAGGCACCACCTTTTCATTTACAATGAAAAAAGCGTAATTGCTTATTTTTTCCGTTCGATGGTAAATTCGATAAGCAGTTCCAGTGCCTCCCGGGCTTCATTTTCCTGAAATTCACGTAATAATTCAATCGCTCTATTTTTGAATTCAAGCATCTTTTCAGTGGCATACTGAATACCTCCTGAGGCTACTACCTTTTCAATCAGCCAATCTACTTTCTTTGGATCAGTATTGTAGCGCTTTACAATCTGGATTATTTTACGTTTTTCGGATCCAGAAACCTGGTTGAGTGCATAAATCAATGGCAGGGTCATTTTCTTTTCCTTAATATCGATGCCACTGGGTTTCCCTGTACTGTTTCCTTTTACAAAATCAAACAGGTCGTCTTTGATTTGAAAAGCCATCCCCGCCTGCTCCCCAATTTGCCGCATCTTTTCTATCTCAGCATCTGTAGCCGAAGATGCCGCTCCAGCAGCAAAACAGGAAGCCAACAGTGAAGCCGTTTTTTTCCTTATGATTTCGTAATAAATGTCTTCTTCAATATCCATTTTCCGGGCTTTTTCAATCTGCAAAAGTTCGCCTTCGCTCATTTGTTTTACGGCCTTCGATACAATATCCAATGTTTT